>JBPCPB010000148.1:0-10171 GCA_050999735.1 Thermomicrobiales bacterium
ATCCTACTCCGAACTCCGAACCTCGAACTCCGAACTAGTACGGAGGTATGCATGATTCTCACGGCCCTGGGTTCGTATCCGCGTGTTGGGGACACGGCGGAGTTGCAGCGGTTGCGGCGCGGCATTCACCGCTTCGACCGCAAAGAGATTGATCGGGACGATCTGAATGCCATCGCGGACGATGTGACGGCGGAAGTGATCCGCGAGCAGGCGCAGGCGGGGCTTGACTGGGTGACGGACGGCTGCATCCGCTGGGAAGACATGGTCTCTCATGTCGCGAACAAGTTGCCGAACGTCCGGCGCGGCGGGCTCTTGCGTTACTTTGACTCGAACACCTATGTCCGCCAGCCCGTTGTGACCGGGCTGGTGGGCTGGGATCAGCCCGTCGTCGCGGCGGAGTCCGCGTTCGCGGTCGCGGAAAGCGCGAAGCCGGTCAAAGCGGTCGTCACCGGGCCGTACACGGTCGCGAAGTATTGCGATGACCAGCACTACGGTGCGCTCGAACCGCTCGTTATGGACCTCGCCGCCGCCCTCAACAACGAACTGAAGGCGATTGCCGCGACAGGCGTCACCTGCGTGCAAATTGACGAGCCGAGCATCCTGCAGGAGCCGGGCGATTGGGCGCTCTTCGAGCGGGCAATGACCCGCCTGATGGACGGCGTGCCGGGCACGACCGCAATCGCGACGTACTTCGGCGACGCCGTGCCGCTCGTCTCGCAGCTGCTCGGTCTGCCATTCAATATCGTCTATTTCGACTGCTCGTATGCGCCGCTCGTCGTGGATGCCCTGCGTGGCATGGCGCACGGCAAGCACGTCGGCATCAGCGTCGTGGATGCCCGCAACACGAAACTCGAATCGCTCGACGACGTGCAGGGCAATATCCAGATGGGGCAGGACATCATCGGCAGCCACGCGCTGCATATCACGCCCTCGGCGGGGCTGGAATTCCTGCCACGCAAGCGCGCGTATGAGAAGTTGGCACGGATGGTCGCTAGTGCGGGAGTAGCCAGTAGCCAGTAGCCGGTAGCCAGAAATGGTACGGGCATCACTGACTACTGACTACTGGCTACTCAGGAGGAACAACAGATGGCAAACCAAATCCTACGTACAACCAGCGTCGGCAGTTTCCCGAAGCCGGACTACATCACGAAGGCGCGCACCAAGGCGCGGCGCGGCGACATGGAGACGGCGGAACTGACGGAACTCGAACAACAGGCGACGCGCGAAGTGATCCAGTTGCAGGAAGACCTCGGCATTGACGTGATTGTGGATGGCGAGATGTATCGGGGCGACATGGCGGAGTACTTCGCGCAGCAGATGAAGGGGTTCGAGTCCTCCGGCCTCGTGCGGTCGTACGGCAACCGCTACTATCACAAACCGATTGTCGTGGACGCCATCGAGCGGCCAAACGCGATCACGGTGGACTGGTGGAAGTACGCGCAATCCCTGACCGAGAAGCCGGTGAAGGGGATGCTCACCGGGCCGTACACAATGATGGACTGGTCGTTCGTCGAGTATTACCCGAACCGCCGCGAATGCACCTTAGCGCTCGCCCGCGCCATCCACGACGAGGTTGTGGACCTCGAAAAGGCGGGCGCGACGATCATCCAGGTGGACGAACCCGCCCTCTCCGCCCGCGCGGACGAAGTGGAACTCGCCATTGAGGCGATGGGGATCGTCACGCAGGGCGTCTCGGCGACAATTGCCACGCATATCTGCTACGGCACCTTCGACAAAATCTACCCGAAGATGCTCGATCTGCCGCTCGACCAGATTGATCTCGAGTTTGCGAACAGCCACTATCGCCTGCTCGATCACTTCGAGAAGAACCCCTTCACGAAGGAAGTTGGCTACGGCGTCGTGGACATCCACTCGCACCGCATCGAGAGCGTCGAGGAGATCGTGGAAGGCATCAAGAAGGGCCTCGAATACATCCCCGCCGAGAAGATGTATGTGGACCCGGACTGCGGCCTGAAGACGCGCACCTGGGAAGAGTCGAAGGCGAAACTCGCCAACATCGTCGCGGCGGTGAAGATCGTCCGCGCCGAACTCGGGCAGCCGAGCGCGAACTAATCCCTCCCGCGGGCACAATGGCATCCGGGAGCGGTTTCTACCACCCCGGATGCTTACTCCTTTCGCACCGATGCTCGGCCTGCCGAGCGCGTGACCAGAAAGCGATTGAACGTGTCATGAGGGCCTGGGGGATTTGATCCCCCAGGCCGTTTCGTATGCGATGCGGCGTTATCCCAGCCGCACTGCTCGCCGCCGGAGGACGTACCCTGCCAGGACAAGGAACGCCGCCGCGATGAGCGGGATGAGCGTCGCGAGCGTCCAGATATTCGCCTGCGGCGGAGCGGCGTGACCGGTCTGCGGCAGAACAACCGTCCCACCGGAGCCGTTGGTCACGACCCCATTGACGGGACCATTCCCGCTCTTCGATGAACCAGTCGTGCCGCTTGCCGGTCCATTTGCCGGTCCGCTCGGCGCGTTCCCGGTTGTCGCGCTACCGGCGGACGGCGCGGCCTGCGGGTTCGATGCCGCCACGGCGGATGCGGGTGTATTCGCTCCATTCGTCGCGTTCGACGTCTGTGCGGGTACACTCGACTGTGCGGGCACGTTCGACGCGGCGTTTGGCAATGACGATGCAGGCGTGCCCGTACCGGTATCCGTTGCAGCCGCATTTACATCAACCGGGATGACTCCCGACGTGGCTGGCCCGGACGTGACGGGAACGACCGGGATGGACGGAGTGGTGGGCACGATTGGCCCCTGGGGGACGACCGGGTTCGTTGGCACAACAGACCCCGTCGGTGCGACCGGGATAACGGGAATGCTTGGCGTAATCGGGCCTGTTGGGATAACTGGCGGGACGATGGGTCCCGTGGAGATGACGGGCGGCACAACTGGCCCCGAGGGCATCACTGGGGGAACGCCCCGGCCTGAGGGCGTCACCGGGGGGACCGATCCTGGGCAGTCGCTGTTCAGCGTGATGCACGCCGATCCATTGACTGTCACAACACCCGGGATGGTCACGGTCCCGTTTACTGGAACGACGGCAGTCACTGGGACGGGCGCGGTGACGGCGACCGGTGCGGTTACGCCGACACCAATACCGCTACCGACCGTACCAGCGCCGCCCGTGCCGGTATTCCCATTATTTGGGCACGCATCATTCACCGTGACGCATACCGACCCGTTGACGGTCGCGACGTTGGGAACGGTCACGTTTGTCGTCACGGGGATCACTGCGGTCACCGGAACCGGCGCCGCCACACCAACGTTTACCGGGGTTGCTGAGGCCGCAATCGGGATGGTCGCGCTGCCGGTGCTGCCCGTATTGCCGGTGCCGGGACAGGCATCATTCACCGTGATGCAGGCTGCACCGTTCACCGTTGCCACACCGGGGATCGTCGCGCTTGCCGCGACAGGGATGTCCGCGGTTAGTGGCGCTGGCGCCGTGATGTTGAGATTCACCGGCTGCGCCGCCACCGTGACAGGGGCGAGTGTATTGCCATTGCTGCCGGCACCGGGATTACCGGCGCTCGCGCAGGCGCTATTGACGGTGACGCAGGCAGCCACGTTAGCGGCCGCCACGCGGGGCACGGTGACATTCGCCGCCACGGGAACGACGGCGCTCACCGGCACAGGGGCCGTAATGTTGACAGGTACCGGATTCGCCGAGGCCGCAATCGGAGCGGTCGTATTGCCGGTGCTGCCATTCGTTGCGCACTCGCTATTCAGCGTGGCGCAGGCAGACACATTGACGGTTGCCACACCGGGCACGGTGGCGTTCACCTTCACCGGAACGGCGGCACTCACCGGTACGGGCGCGGTGATAGCGACGGGCGCGACCACGCTGGCACGGATCGCATCGCTCTGCGGCGTGAGGAGACCACCAACCATGCCGCCGCCGCTATTTGTATTTGCGGTGCCGCCAGCCGGGCCGGTCGCGCTCGCGTTCGGTGCGGTCGGGGCAGCCGTGGTGACACCAGGGTTCGGGTTCGAGTTCACGGTCGTCGGCGCCGATGCCCGAACCGTTATCCCCTGATTCGTTGCCGCAGTGACGTGTGTATCGTGTGGCCCATCCTGACCGAGACCAACCGCGACATGCACGTCAGCCACTGGTTGATTGCCGGTCGTCACATCCGCAGCACGGACATCACGGGAAGGCGTACCGGCCCCGGCATCCGCCCTGGTGTTCGCCGGAGGATTATTGGCGTTTGCCTTGGCCGACCCGGTCGGGTGGTCGGTCGTGCCGTTCCCAACCGTCACGTTACCGGACACGGTAGGGCCATGCTCAGCGGAGCCATTGCCGCTGGCCTGCGCCTTGGGCGCCGCTGTGTCGTGCGTCGCGTTCCCGCCGCCAACGGCGACATTGGCGCTCGCGCCCACGCTCGTTTGCGACGCCTTTGCCGGTTGGGCTTCCGCGTTCTTATTGACAGTAACATTCGCGTTAGCGGTCACCGCAGCCTGCGTATTGACATTAACGCTGGCGACACCGCCGACATTGACGCTCACGTTACCGGTACCAACCTGCGCGCCGACCGAGATACTCGGGCCTGCCGCCAGTGCGGTCGTCGCGCTGAAGGTAAGGAAGGCGATTGCAAGGCCCATGACACATGCCATGATTGCCACAACTCTGCGTATTGAGGACATGTCGAATTCTCCCTGGTATGCATCGTGCACACCGCGCGTCCAAAACGTGTGTGTCACACCGACACACGCGACGTTCCGTACTATGCGCGAGCGCGCATAGTGCGAGGACGCGGACTTAACCGGGAGAGACGAAGGGGAGATATGTCGGTTGCTGGACGATTCGCGCCAGCAGGCAGATGCGCCGCCCGGAAAGGACGAGCGTCCAACCCGCGGTGACGAGCAAGAGGAGGAGCGACAGGCCATGACCGCCGCCCGCGTTCGCCACACTCGTCGCTAAGGCCAGTGCGTCAAAGGGTAGTCCTGACGGCAGCAAAGGGGCATGTGGCATGGTAGACGCGACGCTTGCGGTCGCGCTCGTTGGTTCATCAAGGAATCCGCCAGATATGTGCGGCGATGCATCGGAGGCGGTGAGATCGCCTGGATGCTTCGCGAGTGGCGGGAGCAGGCTGGATGTGAGAATCGGGAAGCCCGTGCTATGCGGAACGGGATAGACGGCGGTGGGGGCATACCGCGCGACGGTCGTGGTTCGGAGTGTGGCGGGAGTATGAATCGCAGGGAGCATCGGGAGCGCGGCGGGAGTATGGATTATGGGAAGCAGCGGGATCGCAGGCGTTGCTTCGTTGACGTGGGGCGTGCTTCGCGGCGCATCCGTCGTTGGCATAACGGATGACGACGCAGGTGCGGTATGTGATGCGGCAGGAAGCTGCTCCACGCGGTTGATGGCGACACTTGGTATCGGTGTATCGAAGCCCTGCACGGCATGCACCGGCGCCGTCCGCTCCGTGCGACTTCCCACTATAGTGCTCATGGCTGGCTGCGAGACTGGCGCGACGGAAGAAGGCGCCGCGGTAATTGGCGCGGCAATCACGGGCGTGGCGGTTGCCTCTCCAGTTTGTTGCGCCGGGGCAATGCTTGGCGCAACAGGTATGATGGCTGCTTGAATTATCGGCGCTACTTGAATCACCGGTGCGGCGACGGTGGTGATCGGTGCAACGATCGGAGCGATCGGCGCAACCGCCTCATGTGGCGCGCTCGTGACCGTCTGGACGATCGGTACGGCTACCCGCGTGACAGGAGCGGCGACCGTTGATACTTGTCGCACAACTGGTTGCGTCACCGCCTGTATCGGCTGCGCGGCCGTAGAAACGGTCGTCGAAACGTTCTGGACGACCGGTGCGATTGCCTGTATGACCGGAGCGCTCGTCGTGACGACGGCTTGTGCGGCCGGGGCAGCCGTTGTGGTAATTGCTTGTGTAATTGGAGCGCTCGTCGTCATGACCGCCTGTGCGGGCTGTGTGATAGTTTGTGCCGTCGGAATGGCTGGCTGCACGGCTGCGGTGGTGGTATTCGTCACCTGATGCGTCACAGGTTGTGCCGCCCGGCTAACAGTCTGGGCAACCGGTGCGGCGGTCGTGGTGATGGCGCGCGTCGTGTTCTGAACCGTTTGCGTCGCCGGTGCAACTGCCTTTGTGACCGATTGCACCGGCTGTGACGCAGACTTGCTCGGCTGAACCGCAGCGGCGGGCGGGGCGACGTTCTTCGCAGTGGTGTTGGCAGTTTGCGCGACCGAGGCGGTTGTATGCTCCACGGTTTGTGTGACAGGGGCAGTGGTATGTTGGACAGTCTGCGTAACAGGAGCCGTCGTATGCTGCACAGTTTGTGTGACCGGAGCGGTTGTGTTCTGGACGGTCTGTACCACGTTTAGCACACCACCGAGAGGACCTGCCGCGCCGACATGTGTCCCGAACAGGATGGCGATCAGCGCACCACACGCGGCGACAAGCAGCGAGAGGCCAGTGGCGCCTCCGTGGATCCATCGCGGCTGCTCATGTGCTGGACAATGGGCATATGATCCGTGATTCATCTTCGCCACTGTTTCTTTGGTCGGTGCGACGCAATCAGATGAGATTCACCATCCGGCAAACCTCAATCTGTCCTATGAGCAAGAAATGTACCACAGATTATATTTTCTCGCAAGGGGGTATGGGTTCGGTCAATTCGTCGTCTGGTGCGCGACCGGGAATGGGGGGAAATATGGATCGCGATCCGTCGTCAATCGAGATGATCGGCGCAGGTGGCATCATTCACCAATCTCATCTCAATTGACAACGGCATCGCGTGCCTGTCAGACGGTTACGGGCAGAACGGCGGTAAATTCCCCGATAGCGGCGCGGTTCCATGCATCTATCCGACCCTTGCGCCATGGGCCGAGTGCGACGAAGAGCGCCTGCCGCGCCTCGGGCGTCAACGCGCTGATCGGCTGGCCGGGGGTGCCGAGGTCGGGGTGGTGGGTGAAGAACTCCTCCATGAATGCCGCCATCTCCGTGTGGCCGAGTTGCGGTCGTTCGAGGACTTTGCCCAATTCGTGCATCCCCTGATCGAAGAAGACGATAATCGGGATCGCCACGCGGCCTGTTGGCATCGGGAACTGTGCCGCGAGGTCTTTGTGTTCGTCGCGCTTGAAGACGCGGACATTAAGCCGGTCGCCGGATTCCCGCGCCAGACGGAAGAGGACGGGCAGATGCGCCAGCGAATCGCCGCACCAATCCTCGGTGATGACGAGCACGTTGAGCGGTTCGGGGAGCGGGGTGAAGCGGGCGACATCCGCTGGCGTGATAGGCGCGGCAGCGATGTTTGCATCAAATTGCGCCCGGTTCTGGCTCATCTGACCGAGATACTCGTCCATCGTCATGCCGGTCGCGAACTGTTCCGCAGTGATAGTCATTGCGTTCCCCCTTGCGTCGCTCCAGATCAATACTGTCTCTAACCGAACGGAGCATCGCCGTATTCCGCGCGACTCACGTCCACCAGCCGCGCGACCTGCGCCAGTAGGTCATTGAGATCGAAAGGCTTTACCAGTGTCTCGCAGCCGAGAGCATGCCAGTCCTCCGCGTAGTCGCGGAGGGCGGCGCGGTCAGCGGAGCAGATGAGCACAGGTGTCGCGCTGGTTTCGGGATGCTCGCGGATACGGCGAAGCGCCTGCAACCCGGCGGCCCGATCCGCCATCCAGAAATCGAGGATGACGAGGGTTGGTCGCTCGCGCAGCACGATAGCGAGGGCGTCGTCCGCTGTCGTCTCAGCGACGACGTTGTATCCCTCCTCGGTCAGCGCGTCCCGCATCACGCCGAGGATCGCCGTATCGTCGTCGAATACGGCAATCGTCCGCGCCATTCGTCCGCTCCTCCTCTCCATCGCGACGCTTTCTCATTTTCGTATCGCACGGACGATACGACACAACCGCCTTTTTCACGTCAGTTCATTCATAGTACACTCGATGGCAGGAGAGTGGCGTGTTTCGTGGGGAGAATGGCGATGGCGGCAACGGCGGTCGAGAGCATACGAATCGTGCATGGGGTCTGCCCGCATGACTGCCCGGACACCTGCTCCTTCCATGTGATGGTGAAGGACGGCGTCGCGGTCAAGATTGCCGGGGACAAGCGGCATCCGGTGACGCAGGGTTTCCTCTGCGTCAAGGTGAACGACTACCTCGCGCGCACGTACAACGAGACGCGCGTCCTGACGCCACGCCGCCGCGTCGGGCCGAAGGGGTTGGGACTGTTCGAGGAGATCACCTGGGATGAGGCGCTGGACGAAATCGCGGCGCGCTTCCGGGCGATCATCGCGACGGACGGCCCCGAGGCGATCCTGCCGTATAATTACAGCGGTACGCTCGGCCTCCTGCACAACGAGAGCATGGATTACCGCTTCTTCAATCGCCTCGGCGCGAGCGAGTTGGACCGGACGATCTGCTCCGTCGCGGGCGGCGAGGCGATCCACTACACGCTCGGCGCCAAAACGGGCACCGACCCGGAGACGTACGTTTACAGCAAACTGATCGTCGTCTGGGGTTCCAACCCGGTCTCGACGAACCCGCATCTGATGCCCTTTATCAAGAAGGCGCGGCAGAACGGCGCGCAACTCGTCGTCATTGACCCGCGTCGCACGCGCACCGCCGCGCAGGCGGACTGGCACATCCAGCCCCAGCCGGGCACGGATGCCGCGCTCGCCCTCGGCGTCATGCACGTCCTCATCACGGCAGGCATGACCGATGCGGCATACCTCGCGGCGCACGCCCACGGCTACGACGCGCTCAAAGAACGGGCGATGGAGTACTCGCCCGCCCGCGTCGCGCACATTACCGGTCTCACCGAGGGCGAGATCGTCCGCTTCGCGCGACTGTACGGGACGGTGGCGCCCGCCGTGATTCGCGTCAACTACGGCATGCAGCGGCACACGAACGGCGGCATGATGATCCGCTCCGTCGCCTGCCTGCCCGCATTGATCGGTGCGTATGGCACCCTCGGCGGTGGCCTGACACTCTCGACGAGCGGCGGCCCGAAAATCAATCATGTCGCGCTGAAGCGTCCCGACCTGCGGGCAACACCGGCCCGGCACGTCAATATGATCCAGATTGGCGATGCGCTGACGGGCGATCTTGATCCGCCTGTCCGGGCGATGTACGTCTACAATGCGAACCCAGCCGCTGCCGCGCCCGATCAGCAGAAGGTGCGCGACGGCTTGCTGCGAGATGATCTCTTCCTTGTCGTTCACGATCCGTTCTTTTCGGACACTGCGATGTACGCGGACATCGTCCTCCCCGCGACGACCCAATTGGAGCACATGGACCTGCATACCGCGTACGGCACGTACTACCTCAATCTCAACCAGCCCGCAATCGACCCCCTCGGTCAGAGCATCCGCAATACCGAGGTTTTCCGCCTGCTCGCCGCGCGGATGGGCTTCGATGATCCCTGCTTCCGCGACACGGACGAAGATTTGGTGGATCAGGCATTGGCATCCGACCACTCCACGATGCGTGGTATCACGCGGGAGCGGCTGATGGCGGAAGGGTTCGTGCGGCTGAATATCTCCGCGCCGGGCACGCCGTTCGTCTCCTACGCGGACGGCATCTTCCCGACGCCCTCCGGCAAGATTGAACTCTTCTCCGAAGCGCTCGAACGGCTCGGCCTCGACCCGCTACCAACGCATACCCCGCTCGCCGAGAGCGCGGACGGCAGCCCGGACCTGCACGCGAAGTATCCGCTCGCTTTCCTGACGCCGAGCACGCATCACTTCCTCAACACGACGTTCGGCAATGTGCCGTCGCTCATCCGCAAGGAAGGGACGCCCTTCATCGAACTGAACCCCGCCGATGCCGCCGCGCGGGGCATCGCGCACGGCGATCTCGTCCGTGTCTTCAACGATCGGGGCGAGACGTTCGTCACCGCCGTCGTCGGCGAGACGACGCGGCCCGGCGTCGCGGTCGCCCCGGCGGTCTGGTGGGACAAGCAACACCGGAAACGTCACGGCCTCAACGCCCTGACCAGCCAGCGCACCGCCGACATGGGCGGCGGCGCGACCTTCTATACAAATCTGGTGGAAGTCGAAAGAGCCGGAGAGCGTCCACCGCAAACCGCGTAGAAGGCAGAGAGTCATCTGACTTGGTGGGGGGGGGGTTCTACCTCACCCCCCGACAGCAGGCTTAAAGCCGCTCCCCCCCCCCCCCCGGCAAACT
>JBPCPB010000253.1:0-6295 GCA_050999735.1 Thermomicrobiales bacterium
GTGCAACCGTCGCTGAGGGGGAAATACTCTTCGACGCCCTCGCGCATATCTACGTCACCGCATTACACGAACGGCTAGCACGGTAGCGTACACTTTCCAGTATGCGTCCTAAAGTGGGTTGCCAGCGGAAGACCTTGGGATCGCGCGCGTACCACTCGATGAACCCGCAGGTGGTGCAGACGAGGGCGAAGACGGTTGTTCCCTCGACGCGCTTGTATGAGCGGCGCGCGGACGGTGTCGCACGGTCCAGTGCGCTCTCGGCGCGCACCAAATCCACCCGTTCGGCGTCGCGCAGGTTCGCGACGGCCATGACGCCCTTGCACTTCGGGCAGCGGGCATCGTGGGGCGCGGTGAACGTCTCTTCCGGCATCGTGGCGCTCCGATCAGATTGGCGGCTCGGTCAGGCCGCACGGGCGCGGCTCCATTGGCACCTCTTTACCTAACAACAAGACCCAGTTCCGGCCCATCGCGCTCGGCTCAATCAAACGGACGACGGCATTGCGTTCGGTAATGTAGCGCACGGCATCGGTCGCGCGTTGCGTGGCTGCATAGAGCATCTCGCCGAGACCGAGTGAGGCGAGAAAGGCTGCCTGCGTCGTCAAACCGAGCGTCGTCAGCCCCGCCCGGCGCGCGGCGTGTTCGAGCATCGTGAAGTCCACATGCGCCGTCATGTCCTGCTCGCCGACATGTAGAAAGGGCGCGCGGTTGGCCGTGTGCCGGAAATAACACATCAGTGAACCGCCCGGGAAGCGGCCGGGCCGGTAAAGGGCGGACGCGACATCGCCGTAATCAATCACGATCACATATCCCGTTTCAAGACGGTGGGCAATTCCGGCGATCCATGGCGTGGCGGCGAGACAAATCTCCGCGATCTGCCCCTCCTGAAGCACAATGTTCTCGGCGGCAAGCGTCTGCGCGAGGTTGGCAGTGGATGGCGTTCCCCATTCCTCGGAGAACGCGGCCCGATCGTCGGCCCAGATAACGAAGCCCTCCCGCAGGCTATTATCTTCGATGCGGACCCGGTGAACGGGGAGCGCGTCCATAAACTCATTGGCGAGCACGACGCCGACGATGCCGGTTGCCGGTGCGCCCCACGCGACATGATCCGCGTGCGCCGCGACCGCCGACCGGGCGCGCGCGAGCGCGGGGAAGGAGACATCATCGAGCCAGTATGTCGTCGCGGCATACACGACGGGTGCGGTTTCTTGCAAGGCGTCAAGGAGGGTGCAGGCGAGCGTTCCGATACCCGCGCCGTGCTCCCAGACGGTGAACATGGGCGGCGCACCGAGCAGCCGCCAGCACCCCGCGACCTGGACGGCGAGGCACCGACCGAAGTATGGCGTGGTCTCCGGCGCGGTAAGAAAGTCCGCACCGTCGCGGCCCGGCGCGCCCCGGCCACTGGCGTAGTAGCCGTAGACCGGGTGCGTGAGGGCGAGTGCCATGTAGCGCGCGAAGGGAATGCGCCCGCCCGCGTCGGCAGTCGCCGCGCGAATCACGGCAATCAGATCGGGATTTCCGCTGGTCGAACCCGGCGTCGTCATGGCGTAATGGTACTGATCCATCGTGCATGGGGCAATGGGGCGGTCGCGGCGTCTCCGCTGAGTCGCTATCATTGGCAGGGATACGGGAATGAGGGCACGGATGGATGTCCACGAGCGACGCTTCCTGACGACAAACGACCGGCAGTATCTCGACAACGTTGAGTTGACGCTTACACGCGTTTATCGCCTCCCGCCGGAGCATGCCGGGGCGGTCGTGCGCGCGCTCGGTCGCGATCTTCAGCGCATGCGCGCGCGCAACGATCAGACGCCGCCAGGCGTCCACTTTCCGTATGGAGGCGCGGCGGGGCACGCTGAGGCGCTGGCGGCGCTGATCGTTGCGCCGCCCCCGCCGTCTCCGATTTTTTTTGGTTTCCTGGCGCTGATGGGTTCCGCGGCGGGGCTGCTGGGGATGCGGGTACTCCTCGCACTCGCCTTCCGGGATTTTGCCCCGGTGCGTATCGGTTGGCTCGACATCGCGCTCGCGGTGATCGTTGTTTGTGTCATTCTCGGCGCAGCGCAATCAGCCTGGCTGCCGAAACGCCTCGGCCGCATCAATTGGCTCTCGATTTCGCTCATCCTGGGCATCATGATCGGTCTCGGCGCAACCGCGCTCTTGCGCGCGCTGCATGCACAGCGCGCGCTTGTCAGCCTCCCGCCCTGGCTCGCGGCGGTGCTTGCGGCGGCGTGCGGGGCGTTGACCTGGCTGTTGACGTGGCCCGGCGATGACCTGATTTCCCCGACCAACGATTAAGAGCCGGTAGCAAAACCTGACGCGGATGAACCGCCAAGACGCCACGAAGAGAAGGGATTGAGCACAGAGGACACAGAGAACGCAGAGACCACAGAGAAATACATGATTGAATCTCTTCGTCCTTTCTCTGTGTCCTCTGTGGTCTCTGCGACCTCTGTGCTGTATTCCTTTCGCCTCTCCTGGCCTCTTGGCGGTTCAGTTTTCCCGCCGTTATTTGTGGCCGAGGTAGCCCGGTGAGATGTACGGGCCTTGTGGCGGGAGGGTGAATGTGCTCGTCGCTGGCGCGCGTGCGGGGGGCACGATTGGTGACGCGGTGTGCTCGATGAAGACCGGATCGCCGCCGATGGTGACGTGGATCTGGCCGCCGCTTACGTCGGTGGGGAGTGGCACCCCGCTCAGGTCGAAGGCTTGCGCGTGTTGGGAGGATGTGGGCAGGTTCGTGCGGCCGCCGCCCCAGACGACATCCATGATCACGCCGCCCTTACTGAAGCGATAGGCGATTCCCGCGCCCGAATCCACCGTGCCCTGAGCGGTCGCGCCGGTGAGGTGCGTCGTCATCGTCTGATATGCGGTGTAGGAGAACTTCGGCGTCTTCCAGTCGTTGTGGACGAGGCCGTAGTTGTTCTCGACTTTGCCGGGATCGGCGCCATCGTCGTGGAAGTTGTACCAGAAGATATGTTGCACATCGAGGCCCTGGTAATCGAGCGACATGACGTACTGCCGGATCATGTAACTAGCTTGCGCCTGCTCGGAACCGACGCCACCGCCGTAATCCGGGCCGCCCGGTGCGCTCGACCAGCCGATCTCCGTGAACCACCACGACTTACCGGTTCGCGTCTCGATATCCTTGAGATGCGCGAGGTCCAGCGTCTGGTAATCCCCGTTGTCAATGCTCGATTTCATCGCATAGGGGTGGAAAGCGAGTACATCGGTGTACTGCGCGCCGCCCTGATCGAGGAAATCGTTGAACCAGTTGAGGTCGAGGTTCGAGCACGCGCCATTCATGATCGTCGCAGTGGGATCAATCGCCTTGATTGTCGTGTACGTCTCGCGCAGCAGGGTGATGTAATCCGCGACGCTGCCACTCCAGAAATAGGGCACGTCCGGCTCATTCCAGACTTCCCACGCATGGATTTGCCCTTTGTAATGAGTGACGACGGACGCGACATACTTCTTCCAGAGGGTGATATCCGGCATCGCGTAGTCCACCGCGCCAGCCGTTTGTGCGGCGTTGTTGTAGCCGAGGAGGCCAAGGATCTGGAGGTTGCGGCCGCGCGCATCCTGCACCATTTCGTCCGTGAAGCCCCAATCATAGGTGCCGAGTGGATGCTCGATCCAGTCCCAGCGGATCTCCTCGCGGATCCAGCCAGCCCCGGTGCCGGCTGCCAGATCCATTGGGCCGTTCTGCTGCCCATAGATGCCGAAGCGCGTTGCGATATGCGTCACGACACCGAAGCGGGAGCCAGTACCGACGGTAGGCGTCACTGGGCTGACCGATGGATCCGGTTCACCCGTCGTCGCGCCGACATTACTCACTATGCTCACGCAGAGTATCGCTACTGCAACCAACGTTCCGACGCGCGCGCGCAATCGAACATCCCTCATCCCCTCGGTACCCCCACACTACTTCCAGTTCATGAGCACGTTCGCGACGTGACATTCCCCACCCATCACGGAACATTATGGAGTGTACACGATCAGTCCATGGATGTCAGTACAGATTTTACGTAATAGCACCGCCTCTGTTTCGCGCTGTAGTGGGACAGGCGGTATGATAGCGGTGTGCAGGGCGAGGCGTGGGAGCAACGGGCGTGTGGATGCCGCATGGACGAAATGGATCGAATGAACGAGCCGCACGCGGCAGAACACGGCGAACCGACACGACGATCGCAGCGGCTGCGCGCCTGGGCACTCGAAGCAGCGCCGATCCTCGTCGTTGTTGCCGCGACGATTTACCTCGTCGGCTTTTCGCTTTTCCGGCAGAACTGGTCATCACTGCTGATTTTCGTGCCGATCTTCGTCGTTGCCGCCTCGCTCGGCCGGTTGCGGTCATTCGCGGTCACCTGGGTGCCGCTGGCTGTCTTCCTTGACGCCTTCGCGCGGTTGCGCGGCCTCGCGGATAAAACGGGCATCCCGATCCATCATACGGCGGCGCTGGAAGCGGACCGCTTTCTCTTTTTCGGAGCGGTGCCAACCGTTTGGCTCCAGAATCGCCTGACGATCCCCAATCACTTCCGCTGGTATGATTATGCGGCGACGGGGTTTCATTGGAGCCATTTCGTCATGCCGATCACGATTCTCTTCATCCTCTGGCTGAAATATCCCGCCTTTTTTCGCCGCTACCTGATTGCCTTCGTCGTGCTGACGACGCTCATCCTCGATATCTACTTCCTTTTCCCGGCTGCGCCACCCTGGATGGCAGAACGGGAGGGGTATCTGCCGCATCTCGCCCGGCCGATGGTGGATGTCGCGGTGCAGGCGAACCGGAGCCTGTTCGGCAGTGTCTATGCGACAATCGGCGCGAGCAACGATGTTGCGGCGATGCCTTCCTTGCATGCGTCGTACCCATTTCTCGCCTGCGTGATGTTCTGGCCCGTCTCACGCAAACTCGGATTGCTCGGGCTTCTGTACTTCCTGGTGATGAGCCTCTCGCTCGTCTATCTCGCGGAGCATTATGTGATTGAGATTCTCGCGGCGATGGTCTGTGTCCTGATTAGCGCCCGCATTGCCTATGCGATTGATCGCCGCATGCCGCCCTTGCCGGAGCGACGCCCGATCCGCGACCCCGCGCGGATCGCCCCCCATGCCGATGTACCCGTACCGGTTCACGCGCCATGACCGCACCGCTCAGGATCGCGGCGGTCGAGATAGACGGCACGGTCACGCGACCGCTCCGGTTTGGTGGATCGCCCGGCGAGGCGCTGTACGCCGCACTGCGGGAGGCGATGCTCAAGCGCGGCTGTCTGCGGGATCGGGAACACAAAGGTCAGTGCATGAACTGCGCCCTGCTCCCGCGCTGCTCGGTCTGGCCGATCGTCGCACCGGCGGACCCGACGCGGCGGCAACGCGGCGCGTACGTGCGTCCGTTTGTGGTGCGGTTGCCCGAAATAAATGCTGGCGGGGTACCCGTTGGCGCGCGCCTGACCTATGGCATGACGCTCGTGCAGGATCAGACATTCCCCGCGCTGTGGGAAGCGCTCGCGCTCGCCTTTGTGCAAGCCGCGATTCAACTCGCGGAATGGGGGTTTGGCCTCGCCGTCCGCGAGGGAGAACAGGCGGCGCGGCGCGGTGCGATCTCGGTTGGTCGCGTCCGATGGGTGCATCCCATCACCGGCGAAAGCGAACCCTTCACCGCAAAAGGGATCGCGCCGCTGCCGCCGCTGTCCGCGACCTTCGCGCTCACCGATGACCTGCCAACGAGCGCGGATGTGCAATCGCATTCCCTCACCTTTCTGATCCCGACGCGATTGGTGTCGGGTGGGACCGCGATGCAACGGCCCGAACCGACGGTGCTGCTTCACCGGGTCGCCGAACGGCTCGACGCGATGGCGGCGGCAGTGGGCGCGGAAGCGCCACATCTGCTCGATGACACGACCTTCACTGCGGCAATTGGGCGGCTGGAAGTACGCGATGATGCCACGCAGTGGATCGGCGACGCCGCGCGCGGCGGCTTCGTCGGCAGCGCGACGCTCGCCGGAGCGCCCGACGATCTCGCACGGATCGCGAATGTGCTGCGCTGGGGCGCGGCGCTCGGTGTTGGCAAAGGGACGCTGCATGGTGCGGGGCGGTTTGTCCTCGGACCCGTTCCATCCACCGACCGCATCATACTCGCCGCGTCCGTACCGCCAGCACGGTCCAAATCCCGCCCCGCGCTCCCATCGCCGCGCCGCCCCCATCGGAAGCGGTGACGAGTAGATCTGTGTCATCTTGTTATACTCTTTCGCGATAGCGCTGCCATTCTTGCGTAGGGGAGGGGTGGTTGTGGCGACTCCCTCCAGGGCAA
>JBPCPB010000255.1:0-9043 GCA_050999735.1 Thermomicrobiales bacterium
AGCGCGCCGCCCACGTCGTAATCGTGCCGCTATCCGTGCTGATAATCGCATCGTCCGCGAGGAGCCGGTTCAACTCCCATGCGACGACCTGCGGCTTCATTGGCGTGTCCGTGCGCTGTCCCCGCTCGTCGAGGAGCGCCCACCATTTCTTCATCCCCTTCTGCGCCGTTTCGAGGAACGAGCGGTCCTTCTTGCGCTTGAGCAGCGGGATCAGTGCCTTCAAAACGGTCTTTGAGTCGCCCGCAACGCCGATCTCGACGGGGTAGCGCAGACCGATCCGCTCGGGGTCTATATCAATTTGCACGCCGCGTGCCGCGCCGGGTTTCGGCAGGAATTCGATATAGGGATACGATGAGCCGACCATAAAGAGCGTATCGCAGTTCTCCATTGCATCCTCGGAGGGCGCAGTGCCCAGGAGGCCGATACCGCCCGTCGTGTACGGGCTTTCGTCTGGCACGGCGGCTTTACCGAGGAGCGGCTTTGCGATGGGCGCGGCGAGGAGGTCGGCGACCTGTTCCAACTCGTCGGTCGCATCGAGTGCGCCGCGCCCAGCGAGGATCGCCACTTTCTTACCGCTGTTGAGGATTTCCGCCATCCGCTCGAGTTCGTTCTGCGTTGGAACCGCGTGTTCGGGCCGGTAATTCGTCGAGGTATGCGAGGGGATATTCGCCTTGGATCGTCCTGCGTCGTGCTTCACTTCCTGCAAGTCGTTCGGGAAGGTGATGTGCGCGACACCGCGCCGGCTGAGCGCCGCCCGGCACGCCATATTCGCCAGTTCTTCCGTCTGCGATCCGCTCATCACGCGCTCATCGTAGACGGCCACATCTTCGAACAGCCGCTCGGTATTCACGTCTTGCTGATAGAACGTGCCGATCATGTCGTGATAGGTCATACCGGTGATCGCCAGCACCGGCTGGCCGTCCAACTTGGCGTCGTAGAGGCCGTTCAGCAAGTGAATCGCTCCGGGGCCGGAGGTGGCGATACAGCAGCCGAGCCTGCCCGTGTACTTCGCATAGGCGCACGCCATAAAGGCGGCGGCTTCCTCGTGCCGCACCTGAACGAATCGCACCTCCTCCTGATGGACCCGGAGCGCCTCCATCAGGCCGTTAATGCCGTCGCCGGGGAGGCCGAAGATCGTATCAACTCCCCAGCGATGGATCGTCTCGATGAAGACATCGGCGGCCGTCCCCTCGGCGGTGATCGGCTCCTGCGCTGTCACTGCTTGTTCTACCATGTTTGCGTTGTCCCTTCGTTAGTCGAACCATGAATCAGTTACGCGAAACGCCGTTCGTGCCCATTGTGGTTTGACGATCGTGGCGGCGAACCACGGCAACGGCTCCGCTCCCAAGTATGGAGGATCATACTGCCCACCGTTCAGCATCGCGCCGCTTCAATTCCAGCCCCAAACCGGGGCGCGCCGGATCGGGCCGCAGGCATCCATTGACAGGCTCCGGCACGCCATCGAAGAGCATGTGCGCGATCCGGACATGGTCGTGGAAGTACTCGGCGTTGCGGAACTCCGGCGCGGCGCAAGCGACATGCGCGTGGAGTTCCGGCGCGCAGTGTGCCGAGAACGGCACCGCGAATGCATGCGCGATCGCCGCCGCCTGCAGGAAACCCGTCACGCCCGCGCAGCGCGTCATGTCCGCCTGGAGAACGTCCACCGCGCCCGCCTCGACCATCCGGCGGAAGTAGAACCGGTCGTAGCCGTATTCGCCCGCCGCAATCTCCATACTGGGCGTCTGCTCCCGGATGAAATGCAATGCGTCGAGATGATCCGACGAGACCGGTTCCTCGAACCATGTCACGTCTTGCTCAGCGAACCGTCCGGCTTGCCGCAGCGCCTCCTTGACGTCATACGCGCCGTTGGCGTCCACGAATAATTGCGTGTCGTCGCCAATTACCTTGCGGACGGCGCGGACGCGCGCCACGTCCGCCTCCGGATCGCGCCCGATCTTCATCTTGACGCGCGGGATGCCCTGCTCGACCCAGCCCGCCAGTTGCGCGACGAGTTCCTGTTCGGTGTACGACGTAAATCCCCCACTGCCGTAAATCGGCACGGCATCACGGTATGGCCCGAGCAGTTTGAAGAGCGGCAGGCCGACAGTCCGCGCCTTGAGGTCCCAGAGGGCAGTATCCACGGCGGCAATCGCCATCGAAGCGATCCCCGGTCGGCCGAGGTTACGGATTGCCCGCACCATCGCACTCCACGAACCGCCGACATCCTGCACGTCCCGCCCGCAGACAACCGGCGTCAACATCTCCTTGATGAGCGTTGCCGTCGCGCCGTCCGCGTAGGAATAGCCAAGTCCGCGCAGCCCCGTGTCGGTTTCCGGTTCGACAAGGACGAGCGTCGTACTCGTCCAATCATACGTGCCGTCCTGTTCCGGGCGATCCGTGGGGATGCGATAGACGCTGAGATGTACCTGTTTGATCTGCATAGCAATAGCCCCGTCCACGTTTCCGTGCCACCCATCCGCCGGGCAAGACGCCGAAAACGCGCGATACAGTTGTGCCATCGCAGAGTGAATGCCAGCGCGACGCATGATCGCCGCAAAAACCAAAAAGGGACGCACATGCATGCGCCCTGACCTTCGGTAGCGTAGGTTTCAGCCCGCGTCTCTGCACGAGAGCAGGCCGAAGCCTACGCTACCGTTTCCATTACGTTTATCGCGTTAGACTTCCATCACTATCGGCATAATCATCGGACGGCGGCGGGTCTGCTCATAGAGGTACGAACCCGCGACATCCTTGATCTTCCGCATCAGGATGCCGCACTCAACGATTGTGCGAGCGCCCGATCAGCGAGCACGTCGCCAATCGCAACACAGGCAATACTGCCGTCTTCCTGGCGTTCGCCGAGCGCCCATGTTCGCGTGACAACGCGCCCACCGACGCGCACTTCCTCGCGGATGTCACGGAGCGCTTCGTCCAGCGAGTCGTACGTCGCAAGGATGGTGCTACTTTCGGTTTCAAAGAGTTCCAGCATGATCGCCATGCTCCTTCCGACGAACGGGAATAACACGCGTCACCAACGAAACGAAAAATTCCGGTTCGCCCCATACCGTCCAATGACCCACTGCAAAAGAACGTGCAATCGTTATACTCCCTGCCAATGGGAGTGTAAACGTCTCGTCAGCCAGGATTACCACTGATGCATCGGGAACGATGAATTCCGCGATAAAGCTGCCTTGATGCGGATACGCGACAGCAGTGGCATTCGCCTTTTCGAACGAGTCGTATGCCGAGAAGCCAAGCCAAAACCGCTCTTTACGCGCGCTCGGCTTGGGTACGTCCAGTTCTTTGCCCGAGCGAAAATCTTCTCGGGTTGGCGGATTGTGATGGACAGTCCGATACAGGACGACCACGCGGCCCCCGGTTCGATACCTACACTTCCATCACCATCGGCATAATCATTGGGCGGCGACGGGTCTGCTCGTAGAGGTAGGAGCCTGCGACATCCTTGATCTTCCGCGTCAGGTAACTCCATTCCTGCGGATGATGACCGTTGGTGGAGATCAGCGAGTCGCGCACACGCTCCTTCGTCCCCTCGATCAGGTCCGTGGTACGCCGCTGCGAGACGAACCCGCGCGAGACGATGTCCGGCCCGGAAATCAGTTTGCCGGTCTCCTTGTCCACGGAGACAACGACCATCAGAATGCCATCCCGCGCCAGCATCTGCCGGTCGCGGATGACGACCTCACCGACCTCGCCCGCGCCGACACCGTCCACCAGCATGAACCCTGAATGCACCGTCTCGACGATCCCCGCGAATTCATAGGAGAAGGCGACGACGCTGCCATTCTTCGCCAGCACGATGTCGTCCTCGCCCCATCCCATGCTCTCCGCGAGCCGCTTGTAAAGGATCAGATGTCGCTGCTCGCCGTGGAGCGGCAGGACGTACTTCGGGCGGGTGAGGTTGAGCATCAATTTCAACTCTTCCCGGCTCGCGTGCCCGGAGACATGGACGGTCGTGAGGGCGGAATAGATAACGTCCGCGCCTAACTGGAAGAGATTATTGATGATTCGCCCGACACTCGTCTCGTTGCCGGGGATCGGCGTCGCGCTGATAATCACGGTATCGCCGGACATGATCTTCAACTGGCGATGATCGCCGCCCGCCATCCGGCTGAGCGCCGCCATCGGCTCACCCTGGCTGCCGGTCACGACGTAGGCGACACGGTTCGGCGGCAGTTCGGACGCCCGCTTGACATCCACGAGCACGCGCTGCGGGTCGTGCAGGTAATCCATACCGAGCGCCATCTCGACATTGTTCTCCATGCTCCGACCAATCGGGCAGACCTTGCGGCCATAGCGTTGCGCCACGTCCACGACCTGCTGGATGCGCGAAATCAGCGACGCAAAGGTCGCGACGATGATCCGCCCATCGGTCTGTGAGAAGATGCGGTCGAATGCCTCCTCGACGACGCGCTCAGAGGCGGTGAATCCGGGCGTCTCGACATGGACGCAGTCTGTGACGAGCGCCAGCACACCCCGGTTTCCCAATGCGGCGATCTTGCCGAAATCGGTCGGACGGCCATCTACCGGTGTCAGGTCAAATTTGTAATCGCCCGTGTGGACGATGAGACCAGCAGGCGTCGTGATGCCGAACCCGACCGCATCCGGGATCGAGTGGCAGACGCGGAACGGTTCGATGGTGAACGCGCCCGCCTCAATGACATCCTCCGGTCCCATCGGGATCAAGATCGCTTTTTCAAGCAGGTGCCGCTCGCGCAGTTTGACGCCGATCAGGCCGAGGGTTAATGGCGTGCCGTAGATCGGCGGATTGCCGAGTTCGGTCAGGAGATACGGCAACGAGCCGATATGATCTTCGTGGCCGTGGGTGATGAAGATGCCCCGGATGCGGTGCAATTTGTCGTGGAGGTAGGTAATGTCCGGGATGACGAGGTCCACGCCGAACATCTCTTCTTCCGGGAACCCGACGCCGACATCCACAATAATGATGTCATCGCCGTACTCGTAGACGGTCATATTTTTGCCGACTTCGCCCATCCCACCGAGTGGGATAATGCGCACGCGCTTCTTGGTTGTCTTTGCCAAGGCGAATGTGCCTCCTAAGTTATGAAACGTCCTGCGGCATCTTTTTCATTACCCGTCCAGCGTCCGCAGGGTGCGCGTGGATGGGATCAAGCCTGGATTAGTCGGCAGTCGGCAGTCGGCAGTCGGCAGAACGGGAATCCGTTCCCTATCGGGTGCGCAATCTCAATCCGCCATATCTCGATCAACGGTCGGCCCACGACTGCCGACTGCCGACTGGCTACTTCCCTCAAAAGAGGGACAACTGCGCGGGCGGTTCCTCATCATTTTCCGGCGCGGCCATCGCTTTCGCTTCTTCAAGGAGGGCCGGGAGCTTCTTGATGTCTTCCTTGACATGCTCCATGAACGCGGGCTGATGCAGGGCGGCGGCGGGGTGGACCATCGGAAAGTAGATGCGCCCGTCCGCACGCTTCGGTTGCCCGTGAATCTTCATGATTTTCTCACCGGGGAAGTACCGCGCCATCGAAAAACGCCCGATCGCGACGATCATCCGCGGGTTAATCAGCGCGATCTGCCGGTCGAGGTAGGTGCTCGTGCAAGTGCTGATCTCGCCCGGCAACGGATCACGGTTACCCGGCGGGCGGCACTTGACGAGATTCGTGATGAAAACCTGGTCGCGTTCGATTCCGACGGAGGCAAGGAGGTCATTGAGCAAGTTCCCAGCGGCGCCAATAAAGGGATGGCCGCGTTGGTCTTCATGGAATCCAGGCGCTTCGCCAATGAAGAGAATCGGTGCAGCAACGGGACCGTCGCCGGGGACCGCCTTCGTGCGCATCTTGCAGAGTTCGCACTTCGTGCAGACGCGGATTTCGTCCGCGATCTCCGCCAGTTGCGCCGCGATCTCGTCGCGGGATGATCCATTCGCTGCCGTTCCGTCTTCCTCCTGCATACCGCCTGCCTACTCTGTTTCAGTAAACGTCCAATCACCGCGTGCTATTCCGCAACGGAACCGCATGGGAGCAGTATAGCATGCTTCTTGCCCGCAATGGTCAGCGCCGACGTGTGTACGTACGAGTGCGCCCGATGCGTTGCCGGTCGTGTTCGACATGCGCAGTTGGTGTTGATGCCCCGTCATCTCTGACCGCAACGGTCGGCGGCGCGGTCGCCGGTAACGCCGCACCATCGAGGAGCGCGCGGCCAATCGCGAGCAGCGATGCAACAGTCTCCGGGTCGCGCGCCTCGGCGTAAATGCGCGCGAGCGGTTCCGTGCCACTGGTGCGGACGAGGAGCCAGCGGCGATCGTCACCGATTAATTTGATGCCGTCCAGTGTGACCGTCTTCGTGACGGGTGAACCGGCAAGATCAATCGTGCCGGACTCCACGGCGGCAAGCCGGGCTTGTGCCTGATCCACCGCTTCGGGCGCAATCGGTACATCTTGCCGTTGGTAGTGCCACGCGCCGGTACGGATTTCGACGCCGTAGCGCAGCCCCGCGATGTCCGTGCCACGCCGCTGCATGAGATCGAGGATGTACAACGCGGCGACGAAGGCGTCGCGCTCCGGCAAATGCGTGCCGAAGGCGAAGCCGCCGCTCTCTTCGCCACCGAGCATTGCCCGATGCTCGACCATCGCGGGGGCAATATCGGCGTAGCCGATTGGCGTCTCGATCAGCGGCACGTTGTATCGCTCCGCGAGGAGGTCCAGCCGCACCGAGCCATTGACGGAGCGGACAATCGCGCCATCCGTGATGTCATCTCGCTCGCCGAGATACATCGCGAGCATCGCGAAGGTCTCCTGGCTACTGACGAATTCGCCGCTACTGTCCACGAGCGCAATGCGGTCGCCGTCGCCATCGAAGGCGATGCCAACGTCCGCACCGTGTGCCTTCACCGCCTGCATGAGCGAGCCGAGCGTCTCGGCCAAAGGCTCCGGCCCCTTCATACCCGGAAAGAGCGGATTGCGCTCTGAGCGAATGGCGATGATTGGCCGCGTGCCCGTGCCGAGCAATTTCTGCAACACGCCCGCGCTCGCGCCGTACATCGCATCCACGACGATGCGCAGGTTGGCGCGCCGGATCGCCTCGACATCCACGAGTCGCCGCACCGCCGACTGATAATCGGAAAATGGATCAATCGGCATGTACCGCCCGTCAATATACGGTTCGCTGAACTGCACCAGCGGGATTTTCTCGCCGCTGTGTTGCCGGGTATCCGCGTAGGTCTCGATCACCGTTGTCACTGTCCGGTCGGCGGGTGCGCCGAGACTCGTCCGTACCTTGATGCCATTGTAGATCGCCGGATTGTGGCTGGCAGTAATCATCACACCCGCCGCCGCCTGCGTGTGCGATACCGTGAAGGTGACAACCGGCGTCGGCACCGGCCCGTGATCGCAGTACAGCACGCGCACGCCCTGACCGAGCAGGGCTTCCGCGACCCCCTCCGCGAATCGCTCCGACAGAAAGCGCCGGTCGTGCCCGACGACGACGCCCCGCTGGGCCGCGCCCTCCGTTTGCTTCACCCAATCGGCGATCGCGGCGGTGCAAAGATGCACATTGGCCAGCGTGAACTCGTCGGCGATTACCGCCCGCCAGCCGTCAGTTCCGAACCGTATCATCGTCGCGATGCTCCTTTTTCAGGACTGAGGACTGAGCGGGACACGCCATCTTGGCGTAGAGAGCATCTCCGAAAGTAGTGTAGCGTGTCGTGCGGGGTTTATGCGAATGTAACCGTGGTAGCCGGGTGCGGGTGCCCTTTGGGCAGCATGGGCAGATTTCCAGCCTGTGAGCGGGACGCAGGCTGGAAATCTGCCCAGAGGGCACCCGGCTACCTCAGTCACGACTGCGTCATTCCTCGACGGGCGGAAGAACGTCATCGTCCTCCTCAAGCAACACGGCGTCGAGATCGGCCTTCGTCCAATCCTCTGCCGCCGCATCGTACGTCACAAGCGATTCCGCGAGCGCCCACCATCCGGCGGCAGCATCGCGCGCATCGGGCAGCGAGAATTGCCCCGGTTCATCCGCGTGATGATGGAGCCACCGCTCGATGATATGCAGTTCGTCCACATCATCCTGCGGAATGACCGGAAACCTCACCCCCGGCCCCTCTCGTACGGAGCCATCGCGATGGCGAGGGGTGTCTCGCGTTCGGCGCTTCGATGTTCCCTCTACATTTTCGTCTCCCGGTTCGGCTCCCCTCTCCCCGTGAGGGAGAGGGGTTGGGGGTGAGGGGCTTTCTATCGCCCGCCGGTACGCGGCCATCAACCACTCGGCAACGAAGGCGGCGGGTTCGCCGGATGTGACGCGCCGCTGCGCCGCCATCCGGCCATGGACAACCAGCACCGCCTCGGTATGGCCCGGTGCCGCCGATGGCAGCGCCAGGACAAGATTGCCGGACTCGACCTGCCGGGCGAGGGTTTGCGAGACATTCGCGACAGTGGTAATCGTTCGCAGGGCATCACGCAACCGTGCGGCATCCTCGAAATCCAATCGCTCCGCCGCTGTCTCCAGTTTCGCCTGGAGCCGGTTGCGAATGCCGTCGCTCCGCCCTTCGAGGAAGGCAATCGCGTCGTCAATGAACGTAAAATATTCCGCCGGGTCGCCCTGCCCGACGCACGGGCCGAGGCATTTGCCCATGCCGAGGCGCGGGCACGGGTTGCCCCACGTCTTCGGGTTGGAAAACCCGCGCGTGCAAGTGACGAGCGGCAGCACTTCGGCGAGCACATTGACCGTGCGCTCAGCGGCGCTGCGCGAGCGGAACGGGCCGAAGTAGCGCGCGCCATCCTCTTTGAGCGTCCGTGCGAGGCGGATGCGCGGCCACGGTTTCTGGATCTCGATCTTGATGTACGGGTAGAGCGCGTGATTCTTCATCGCCCGGTTGTAGCGCGGCTGGTGGCGATGAATCATCCGCGATTCGAGCAGCAGCGCCTCCAACTCGCTGCCGACCACCTCCACCTCGATCCGCGACACGGCTTCGAGCAAACCATCCATCTTGCGCGTCAGCCCCAGATGCTGCGAGTAGTACGACGAGACGCGGTCGTGCAGGCTTTTT
>JBPCPB010000310.1:0-15626 GCA_050999735.1 Thermomicrobiales bacterium
GCGTTACTTCCAACACATCAGTCTCATTCCGTGCCATCGGATGCCTCCTTGATCTCTCATGCGTCCCTACTTGGCATGCGGGGAATTATGCCCGCGCTTTCTGCACCGCCGCTTGCCAGCCTGCATACAAATTCTCGCGCTCATCGTCGCGCATGCGGGGTTCGTAGATGCGGTCCACGGCCCATTTGGCGGCGATCTCGTCTTGATCTTGCCAGTAGCTGGCGGCGAGGCCCGCGAGGTAGGCCGCGCCGAGCGCCGTTATCTCCGTCACCTGCGGGCGCTGCACGGACACGCCGAGCATATCCGCCTGGAACTGCATGAGGAAGTCGTTGCGCACCATGCCGCCATCCACGCGCAGTTGCTTCACGGCGATACCGCTCTCGCGTTGCATCAGGTCGAGCACATCGCGCGTCTGATAGGCGACCGCTTCGAGCGTCGCCCGGACGATCTCAGCCCGCCCGCTGCCCCGCGTCAGGCCAACAATTGCGCCCCGCGCATATGGATCCCAATACGGCGCGCCCAGCCCCGCGAAGGCCGGCACAAGATAGACACCGCCTGTATTCGGCACCGACGCCGCCAGCACTGCCGTCTCCGCCGCACTCTCGATGATCTTCAGCCCATCCCTGAGCCACTGCACCGCCGCACCCGTCACGAAGATCGAGCCTTCGAGAGCGTAGGTTAGGACGGGGAAGGGCGGTTGTAACTCCGGCGCGACCGCCCCTACGTGCTCCCCCTCTCCTATCGCTTGCGATGGAGAGGGGGTTGGGGGGTGAGGTAGTCCCCACGCGACGGTCGTGAGCAGGCCGTTTTTGGACTCTTTCGCTTCGGGGCCGGTGTTCATGAGCATGAAGCAGCCGGTGCCGTAGGTATTCTTCGCCATGCCGGGGACGTAGCACGCCTGGCCGAAGGTGGCGGCCTGCTGATCGCCCGCGACACCGGTAATCGGAATCGGCTGACCAAACAGGGCAGCGTCCGTCTCGCCGAATAAGCCGCTGGAAGGCAATACGTCCGGTAGCATGGCGCGCGGGATATGCAGCGCGGCGAGCAGTTCATCGTCCCACGCGCCAGTGTGGATGTTGAAGAGCATCGTGCGGGCGGCGTTCGTGACATCCGTGACATGCCGCACGCCGCCCGTCAGCCGCCAGATCAGGAAGGTATCAACCGTGCCGAAGGCGAGATCGCCGCGCTCTGCCTGCTCCCACGCGCCGGGAACATTATCGAGCAGCCAGCGCACTTTCGTGCCGGAGAAGTAGGCGTCAATGACGAGCCCCGTTTTCGCGCGGACGCGATCTGACCACCCCGCCGCCTTCAATTCGTCGCAATAGCCCGCTGTGCGCCGGTCCTGCCAGACAATCGCGTTGGCAATCGGTCGGCCCGTCGCGCGCTCCCAGACAATCGTCGTCTCGCGCTGGTTCGTGATGCCGATGGCCGCGATCATCGCCGCCGTGACATTCCGGGCGGCGAGGACTTCCTGTGCGACCGCACGCTGCGTCTCCCAGATCATCTCCGGGTCGTGCTCCACCCAGCCGGGCTGCGGGAAAATCTGTGGAAACTCCTGCTGCCGCGCCGCGACGACCTGTCCATCGTGATCGAAGAGGATCGCGCGCGAACTCGTCGTCCCCTGATCGAGCGCAAGGACGAAGGACTGAGGACGAAGGACTGAGGACTGAGAACCCATGATGTACTCCTCTTCCGCTCCAAATTCGCTCGTATCGAGGGCATTGTATACTGCACACCTTATCCCCCGGCCCCCTTCCGTCACTCGGCGTGGGAAGGGGGAGGAGCCTCTGAATGATCGAGGCGTGAGGGGAAGGTCACAGCATTTACTTTGTGTCACCCCCTTCCTACGCCGAGGGACGGAAGGGGGCCGGGGGGGTAGGTTGATCTCCGATCAGGACATACGGCAAGCAGTCACGATCCTCCGCGCTGGCGGGCTGATTGCGTTCCCGACCGAGACGGTCTACGGCCTCGGGGCGGACGCGCGCAATCCCGAAGCGATCCACGGCCTGTTTATCGCCAAGGGCCGACCCGCCGATCACCCGGTGATCGTCCATCTCGCCCGCGCGGAGGCGATGCCAGAATGGTCCAGGCGCGTGCCAGCTGCCGCCGTCACGCTGGCGGCCGCATTCTGGCCCGGCCCGCTGACCCTCGTGCTGCCGCGTGCCGCACATGTGCTCGATCTTGTCACCGGCGGGCAGGAGACGGTCGCGATTCGGGTGCCGAGCCACCCCGTCGCGCACGAACTTCTTGAAGCATTCGGTGACGGCATCGTCGCGCCCTCCGCAAATCGCTTTGGCCGCCTCAGCCCAACGCGCGCCGAGCACGTCCGCGCTGAACTCGGTCGCGCGGTAGACCTGATTTTGGATGGTGGCCCGACCGATGTTGGCGTCGAATCCACGATCGTGGACCTTTCCGGTGATCGCCCGACGCTGCTCCGACCCGGCGGCATCACCCCGGCGCAACTCACGGCGGTGCTTGGTGAAGCACCGGACGCGCCGCATGCCGCCTCACCGCGCGCGTCCGGCACGCTGCCGAGCCACTATGCACCACTGACACCACTCGACGTGATCGCACCGAACGATCTCGAAGAACATGCCAACCAACGCGCCGCAAAAGGATCGCGCGTCACGGTACTGGCACGACGGCACGCGCCCTCGGTGCATTCCAACATCGCGTGGCACGCCATTTCTACCGATGCGGCCACCTATGCGCGGGCCCTGTACGCGACGCTGCGGGCATTGGACGCGGGCGGATATGATCGTATCCTTGTCGAGGACGTGCCGGACGATGACGCCTGGCTCGCCGTCCGCGACCGCCTGCGCCGTGCCGCCTACCGTGGGGAGGAATAGATGATGGATCAGCCCACCTCCCAACCCTCTCCCGACATGGGAGGGGACGCCGTAGGGGCGGTTCGCGAACCGCCCTCTCAAGAGGTCGTGCCCTCAGCACTCGTCTCCGTCATCATGGGCAGCACGTCCGACTGGGAGACGATGCGCCACGCGGACGAGACGCTGACGGAGTTCGGCGTGCCGCACGAATGCCGCGTCGTCTCGGCGCACCGGACGCCGGACTTGATGGCGGAGTACGCGGCGGGCGCGGAGGAGCGTGGTATCGCGGTGATCATCGCGGGGGCGGGCGGCGCGGCGCACCTGCCGGGGATGGTCGCGGCGCAGACGCTCGTGCCGGTGCTTGGCGTGCCGATCGAGAGCCACGCCCTCAAAGGGATGGATTCGCTGCTCTCCATCGTCCAGATGCCCGGCGGCGTGCCGGTCGGGACGCTGGCAATTGGCCGCGCCGGGGCAATCAATGCCGCCTTGCTCGCTATCGCCATCCTCGCTACCACACAGCCGGACTTACGCGAGCAATTGCGGGCATTCCGCGCGGCGCAGGCGGCGCGGGTGCGGACGGCGACGCTGCCATGAGTACACCGGTTTTGCCCGGCGCGAAGGTCGGCGTCCTCGGCAGCGGGCAGTTGGGGCGGATGCTCGCCCTCGCCGCTCGCCGCATGGGCTATCGCGTCCACACCTTCTCGCCGGAGCGCGACACGCCGACCGGGCAGGTTGCCGATCGCGAGATCACCGCCGCGTACGACGATCTCGATGCCGTCCGTACCTTTGCAACAGATGTGGATGTCGTGACGCTGGAGTTTGAGAATATCCCAGCCGCGACGGTCGAGGCGATTGCGGCGATTGTTCCCGTCCGACCGAGTGGCGCGGCGCTCCACACGACGCAGCACCGCATCCGGGAAAAGACCTTTCTGCGCGGCGCGGGCTTTCCCGTCACGCCTTTTTGCCCGGTCGCGACGCGGGACGATCTGCGTGCCGGGCTGGCGGCATTCGGCTATCCCGCCATTCTCAAGACCGCCGATTTCGGCTACGACGGGAAGGGTCAGACGAAGATCGGCGCGCCGGAGGACGCGGACACGGCGTTCGCGCCCTTCGCCGGTCGCGCGGCGATTCTTGAAGCATTCGTGGCGTTCGAGCGGGAGGTTTCGGTCGTCGCGGCACGGGGGCTTGATGGGTCGTTCGCACATTTCGGCATCGTCGAGAATACCCACACGAACCACATCCTCGACACGACGGTCGCGCCCGCCGCCGTACCACCGGAAACGGCGCGCGATGCTATCGCCATCACGCGCGGTATTCTGGACGCGCTCGACGTCGTCGGCGTAGCGTGCGTCGAGTTCTTTCTGACCGATACCGGCGCGCTCCTCGTCAACGAGATCGCGCCCCGCCCACACAACTCCGGTCACTTCACTATGGACGCCTGCGCGACGAGCCAATTCGAACAGCAACTGCGCGCCGTCTGCGGCCTGCCGCTCGGCGCGACGCAGCAATTGCGGCCCGCCGCGATGGCGAACCTGCTCGGTGATCTCTGGCAGCAGGGCGAACCGGATTGGGCGGCGGCATGCGCCTTCCCGGCCGTTAAACTCCATCTCTACGGCAAAGCAACACCCCGCCCTGGCCGCAAAATGGGCCATCTCACGGCATTGGCGAGCAGCACCGATGAGGCCCTGCGCACCGTCCGGGCCGCGCGGGATGCGCTGACGCGCCGCTGAAGAGACGGACATGACGGTGACAGGTTCTCCGCCTGCGTTTCAGCGATGCGGCGGCAACGGACTCGGTGGCCCGCTGCCGGACGATGCACCGGGCGGTCGCCTTTCGGGGAGTAGGCGGGGTGATCCGGTAATTGGTGCGCCGGCCGGCCGCGCGGCGGGTGACGTGGAGACTGTTCCGTAGATGTAGAGCATCGCGGGCGTCGCCTGCAAATCCGGGTTCGTCACCACGACACTGACGGTACCCGCGTTATGTGCGGGCGTCGTGACCGTGATCGCCGTCGGATTGATGACCGTAACGGTGACAGCCGGGTTCGGACCGAAGGTGACAGTCACACCGGGCAGAAATCCAGTGCCGAACAGCGTGACGCTCGACCCGCCCGCGATGGGACCGGAAGTCGGACTCATCGCCGTGAACGTCGGCGGCGCTTGCGGCTCGAATGCGCCGATACTGCATTGCCCCGCCGGGCGTGGCAGACCGCGCTGGTCAACGCCACCCGCCGCGACGGCACAAACCGTCGGGTTGCCGTGATTGATCGCCACGCTATTTGTGCCGAGCGCCATTGTCTGTGTTGGGCCACCATGATTCATGAGCGCGCCGAGCATCGGATCGCTCGATTGATGCTGATTGGAGAAATTGCATGTCATGGCTGGGTTGAACTCGAGATTATAGCCGCCATCCGTCACGGTGTTACCGCAGTTGCCATCGCTGATTGCGATGTTCGCAGTCAGAATGGTGTTCTTGATAGTGACACCGCCGCCGCTGGAACGAATACCACCGCCGGTACCTGGGGGAGCATTCCCCATGCCATTGTTGCCTGTGCCGCCCGGCCCACCCGCCGCACTATTCGTGGTGATCGTACTATTCGTCAAGGCGAGCGTGCCAGTGGTTGCGTCGGCAATCGCGCCGCCCTGGCCGATACCGCCGTCCGCACCATTTCCCAATATACTGGTTCCCGAGCCGTTTCCAGGATTACCACCATTGCCGCCGACGCCACCGGTCGTGGTGTTGCCAACGAACGTGCTGTTCGTCACCGTCATCATTCCGCCATTGCTCAGCGCGCCACCCGTGGCATCGCCGCCCTTACCCGCATTACCGCCCTTCCCGCCCGCGCCACCCGTACCATCCCCGCCATCCCCGCCCATGCCGCCCGCGCCACCGAGCGCGGTGTTATTGGAAAAGGTGCTTCCCGTCATGGTAAGCGTGCCGAGATTACTGATTGCGCCCCCGCTGGCATTGCCCGCATTGCCACCATACCCTCCCGTTCTGCCAGGCAACCCATCCGAGCCTTTGCCGCCATTCCCGCCCGCGCCGCCGACCGCATGGTTGCTCGCGAATGTGCTGCCCGAGACGATCAACGTCCCACTATTGAGAATCGCCCCGCCACCAGCGGAATTGCCATCGCCGCCGGGGAAACCTGTGCCCACCATGCCGCTCGCGCCCGCCGCGCCAACGGCCGATCCGTTCCGCACTGCGAGCGCGTTCAGCCGCAGCGTCGCATTATTACCATTGACGAAGATGCGGAAATCCGGCGTCCCGCCTGCCGTGCTTCGCTGGATCGTCGCGCCGTTCCCGACGATTGTCAGGTCCACCCCGGACACGATGGCGGGCAGGCCGATTCCGCTGCCGGTCGCCGTTTCCGCGACCAGAGGATAGAGACCACCCGGCATGAGGTTGATCGTATATTGCCCCGGATTGGCGTTGGCAGCAGTGATGTCGTTGATCAGCGCGGTCACGGTCGTCGCGGTGGAGACTGCCCCCGTCGCACCTGTCCGCACGCTGACGAATGGGAGTGTGGCGATAAGTAGTACAGTGACGATCCACCGTTGAAGCGCGCGGCGCGGCGCAGTGCGTGAAGTCGGTGACATCGGTGTCCGCTCCTTCTCCCGTGCAGCGAGACCCACAACATTGACCGCAACACAAGTGGCTTGTGTAAGTTTTTCTACGATAGCGAGTGAGCAAGGAAATTGCAAGCGGATGATGCGATCTGCGATGTCCCTGCTCGCGCTTGGCGACATGGTATACTTGAGCCACAGTCCTTTCTCTTCATTCTCGGCGTTTCTGGCATCTCAGTTGCGTATGGAAGGGCATGAATGCTCACGATGACCACGATCAACGGTGTTTGCAGCCACGGGAGAAGGTACGCATGACTGCCCGGCCGACGATGCCAATTGGTCTGACTCGCCGCGCTGCGTTGCGGCAGGCGGCGGCGTGCCTGCGCGAGGCGACCGCCGTCCTCATTACCACCCACCTCGGTGCGGACGCGGATGGCCTCGGTTCGTCGCTCGCTCTCGCCGCCGCATTAGAGCGGATCGGCATTCCGGCAGCAATCGCGCTCGGTTGCCCGATCCCCGAGCGGTATCGCTATATTGATGCAGCGATGCGGGCAACGGTCTATGGCGCGGGCGATCCATTGCCGGAGGCGGATGTCGCCGTCGTGCTCGATACGAGTTCGGGCTGGGACCGTGTCGGTACGCCCGGCACGACGATCACCGCCCGCCAGTCGGCGAAGCAATGCACGGTCATCTGCCTCGATCATCATCCGCATGCGGCGCTTCCGGTGGATATCCCCGTGATTGATCCGCAGGCGACGGCGGTAGCGGTACTCACGTATCAATTGATCCTGCTTCTCACGCGGAGTGTAACACCTCAGGAAGCGAGTTGGCTCTACCTCGGCATCGTCACGGACACCGCCTCGTTCCGCTTCCCGAATACGAATGCCGAGGCGCACCGCATCGTCGCTGACCTCGCCGACCAGGGCGCGGACGAACGGCGGCTCTATGCGGAAATGTACGAAAGTACGTCCGTCGCGAAAATCCGCCTGCTCGGTGAGGCGCTCATGGGCATTCAGTTGACCTGCAACGGCCACCTGGCGGTGATGACCGTGACGCGCGACCAATTCAAGCGCTATGGCCTCGCTGTCGAAGATGCGCCCGGCTTCGCGGATCACGCCGCAACCGTCGAGGGTGCGGAGATCGGCGCGGCGCTCCTGGAATTCCCCGACGCCCGCACGCGCGTCATCCTCCGCGCCTCCGGCAACGTACCGGTAGACCGGATCGCGCAGGCGATTGGCGGCGGTGGTCATACCTTCGCTGCTGCCACCGTCATCGAGGGAAACGCGGACGATGCCCTGCGGATGCTGATAGATTCGTCCTGCGCCTACCTCACTCCCGATCTGCCGCGCGACGCCACCGCCGCCGACTGAACGACCTCCCTTCGGTACTATACTTGATGAACTAACGGCAATCGCGGTATGCGCACGAGGGAGAGAGGCACACCGATGGTAAAGCCACTGGAAAGCATTGATATCACCGATAAACCCGACCTCGTCGCTGTGGCGGAAGAGGTACAAGCAACAGGTGAACCACATACATTGCAGCGCAACAACGAAGCGGTGGCGATCATTACCCCAATCATGCCAGTACGCGCACGAGCGCCGCAGGCGCTCGCCAAGCGGCGACTGAAGCCGAAGAAGATGACCGAGGCGGACATCGAAGCGTTCTTTTCCGCTGCTGGGAGTTGGGCGGACGTTGATACGGACACCTTGATCGCAAATATCTACGCTGACCGCGAGAACAGCAACCGCCCGCCACCGGAATTTTGATGTATCTCGTTGATAGTGACTGGGCAATCAATTTTCTCAAAGGTCGGCTCGATGCGATCGCGCTCTTTCGTCTGCTTCTTGGCGATGGAATGGCAATCAGCATCATGACGTTTGCCGAAATCTATGAAGGAATTTACTATGGTCGCGACCAAACGAAACACGAAACAGGCTTTCGTGTCCTGCTCCGCGATGTGCCTGTACTCGGCATCAACCGCTCCACTACGCGGCGCTATGCGCTGGTCCGTGGTGAATTACGGGCGCGCGGCCTCCTTATCCCACAACCGGACATCCTGATTGCGGCAACCGCGATTGTATTACGATCTTGCACTTGTCACGCGCAATGTCCGACATTTCCAACGCATCCCCGGCCTCAATCTCCACACACCGTGACAGTTCACTCGCCACGCGTGCTATGCTTTGCGTCGGCACCAGCCAACGCAGAGAAAGTGAGTGACTCTTCGATGACGATGCGGAAACCGGCAAGCGACATAGAGTGGCAGGAGTGGGGCGCGGAGGCGTTCGCCCGCGCGCAGAGCACGGGGAAGCCGATCCTCCTTTCGATCAGCGCCGTCTGGTGCCATTGGTGCCACGTCATGGATCGCACGACGTATGGCAACCCGGAAGTCGTCGCGCTGGTCAACGAACGATACATCCCGATCCGCGTGGACACCGATCTGCGCCCGGACATCAACGACCGCTATCATCAGGGTGGTTGGCCCTCCACCGTCTTTCTGACGCCTGCCGGACACGTTATCTATGGCGGGACGTACCTGCCGCCGGAGCAGATGCTGGCGCTCCTCCCGCAACTGAGTGATTACTACGCGGCCAACCACGATGACATTGAAGGCAAAGTGCGGGCCGCGCTCGCCCAGGAGCGCGAGAAATACGACGGATCGGGTGGCGCCGCCCTGCCGGAGAACGCTGCCACCATCGTGCTGGAGCAGATGGAGCGGCAGTACGACAGCCGGTTCGGTGGCTTTGGCTTCGGTACGAAATTCCCGCACCCCGAGGCGCTCGATCTCGTGATTGCCGCGTTCTGGCAGACGCGCGACCCCTTCTGGCGGGAGATGGCGACTCGCACGCTCGACGGCATGGCGGAGCGCGGCATGTACGATCAGATCGCGGGTGGTTTCTTTCGCTACAGCACCGACCGCGCCTGGCAAACGCCGCACTTCGAGAAGATGAGCGATGTGAACGCCGCGCTCATTCGCACCTATCTCCACGCCGCGATCGTCTTCGACATCCCGAAGTATGCCGCCATCGCGCAGCGGACACTCGGCTATGTGATGGAGACCCTGGTGGATCCGCACGGCGGCATCCGGGGCAGCCAGGATGCGGACGAAGAATATTCTCGCCGCGATGCCGCCGGGCGCGCCTTGATGCCCGCGCCCGCCGTGGACCCGCGCATCTCCACGAACGGGTCCGCGCGGATGGCGTCGTCGCTACTCCTCGCTTCTGTGACGCTCGTAGACGATCTCCGGCGGGAGGAATACCGCGCTGTCGCGCTCCAAATGGTGGATCGCCTACTCGCGGAGGCGCGGGATGACGACGGCGGCATGTTCCACATGCTCGCGCCAGATGGTACGCGAGGCGAGAAGGGGCTGCTCGCCGATCAAATCTGGATGGCACAGGCCGCCCTCGATGCCTACGCGCATACAGGCAACGGGGATTACCGCGCGCAGGCACGGCGCATTGCGGCGTATATGCTTCGTACCTTGCTCGCACCGACCGCCTTCCGCGATCGGCCGCGTGATGCGTCGGACCTCGGCCTCCTCTCCGAGCCGGTCTACAGCCTGCCGGATAACGGTATCGCGGCGGACCTCTTTCTCCGCCTCGCGTGGCTGACGGGTGAGGAGACCTATCAGCAGATCGCGATGCGTGTCCTCACCGGGTTCGGGGAAGCGTACGCGACGCAGGGCGTCTTCGCGGCGGGGTACGCGCTCGCCTGGTCACGCGCGCACAGCGAGCCTCGTCACGTCGTGATCGTCGGGCCGTACGACGATCCGCATGTCGTGGCAATGCGCGCGGTCGCCTGCGCCTCGTATCACCCATGGAGCGTCGTCGAACCGCTCGATCCGGCGCACGACGCGGGGCGCATCACCGCTCTCGGCTACCCCGCCGAACCACCCCGCGCCTATCCCTGCATCGGCAAGGTCTGCCAACTCCCCGTTGCCAACGCTCCCGCCCTCACCGCCGCGCTGGGGCGGATGAAGACGAAGGACTGAGGACTGGGTATCCCTACAGGAACTGAGGACTGAGCGGGGCATAGTCTGTTGCATGTTTCTCTGCGAACGATGAAAGGAACGATGAACGATGGATGAGGAGCCAATCGAGGGCACTCAGTCCTCAGTTCCTGTAGGGATACCCAGTCCTCAGTCCTATTTTCGGAGGGCGTTGCGTCTGCGCTGCCCGGTCTGCGGAGAGGGGCGGATGTTTGACGGGTTGACGATGCGGGAGGCATGCCCAGCGTGCGGCTTCTCGTTCGAGCGGGAACCGGGATACTGGACCAGCGCCGTGACGCTCAATTTCATGACGACGGGCGTCGTCGCTCTCCTGCTCGTCGGGCCGCTCGCCTATTCCGGCTTGCCGGTACTGCTCATCCTCGCGCTCGGCATCGTCCTCGCCGCGCTCCTGCCGCTCCTCTGCTTCCGGCATAGCAAGGCGCTCTGGCTGGCGATTGATCTCCACATCCGCCCACCGACGACCTTCGAGCGCCTCGCCGGTTTCCTCCATGTCAGCGGACAGCATTCCCCCGCAGGCAGCGGGCAGCATGATTCATGAAGACATCCCTGAACCGGCGCGCGCTTCTTATTGGGGCTGCTGCCGCTGCGGCGGGCGCACTCCTCGCCGCGTGTGGGGGCGAGCGGGCAGTCGGCAGTCAGCAGCCGGCAGACAGTCCCCATGCTGCCCATGCTGCCCAGAGGGCGCCCGCACCCGCAGTCGGCAACGACGATGCAGTTCTCATCACTTCCGCGACACCGACGGGGGATCCGCCAATCCGTACGGATCTGTTCGGCATGGTCGGCGTCTTCGATGTGGACTGGCTGGCCGATCCTTCGTTCACGCCGCTCCTCGACAACCTTGCCGCTTCACCGGGCGCATTCACCGCCGTCCGCTTCTTCGGCGCGCTCAATAGCGGCACGAAGGAGAAGACAGCGCCGACGGAGAGTCGGCAGTCGGTCGTCGGCAGTCAGCAGTCAGCAATCGGGCCGCAGTCCTTCGTCCCCGCTCTCGCAGGCCTTGAAGCCCTAACGTCGCGCGGGCTGATTCCGTTCGTGCAGTTGAGTTTCTTCCCGCCATCCATCTCGGCATCGCCAACGCTGCCGCCCGCATCATTCGATGATTGGCAGGCGCTCGTCCGCGCTTTCCTCGACGCGCTGGTCGCCGATCCGCGCTTCGGATTGGATGCGATCATCACATGGTGGTTCGAGATCTGGAATGAGCCGAATATTCCTGTCTTCTGGCAGGGCACGTTCGACCAGTATCTCGATCTCTACCGCGCTACCGCGCGCGCCGTACGCGCCACCGGCTACCCAATCCGGCTTGGTGGCCCGGCGCTCGCCTGGCTCCCCGCTACCGACGATGCGGCGGGCGCACCCCTGATGCGCCGCTTCCTCCAATTCCTGCACGACGAGCCGGACGTTCAGTGCGATTTCCTCTCATTCCACGAGAAAGGAACGTGGGTAAATCCCGATCAAGGGAATGTCGAGCCTGTCCTCGGAGACCTCGTCACTGCCGCCGAGGAGACGGCACGCATGACGCTCACGATTGTGCCGGAGCGATCCACAAACTCGTTCCTGCCGATCATCAATAACGAGGCCGATATGAAAGTCGGCTTCGACATTCCCTACGAGCCGCGCATGACCGAGCAGTTTTCGGCGTGGCTCGCGAGCCTCTTCATTGCCTATGACGATCTGACAGTGAAATACCGCGACACCGGGATCCGTTTCCACGCGGCAGCGGACGATGCGAATTTGCAACTCGTGCAGGCGCCATTCGATGGCCGCCGCTCGGTGATGACGCGCGCCTCCTCGACCGCGACGAGCGACCTCTTCAAACTGCCGGTCTACCACTTCTACGAACTGCTGCACCTGCTCGGCAATGCGCGCGGCACGGTCAGCCATGGCGCGGATTGCTGCTACCCAGGCACCGACCTCTTCCACCTGCTGACCGTTGGAGAGCAACAGGTCAGCGCGCTCTTTTCCGTCTATCCAACGGATGCCGCGACCGCGCAACCGCGCGCGGTGGACTTCACGATCACTGACCTTCCGTGGCAGCGCGTGAACGTCGCCCGCTTCCAGATTGACGCGACCCGCTCGAATGCCTACACGCTGGCAGTCGGCAGTCGGCAGGCGGCAGTCGGTCGGCCCTCAGTCCGCAGTCCTCAGTCCTCAGTCCTTCTTCGTCAGGCACAGGAACTGGCGCTCTTTGCGCCGATTCAGCACGACATGACGGTCGTGGACGGCACGTTCCGCGACCGCTTCACCATTGCACCGTTCGTGACGCTGCTCTATTGGCTCACCCCCTTTCTGCCTGAGATACCCGCCGCGCCACGATGGGTGACGACAGCGGTGGAGGATGGCAACGTCATCCTCCGCTGGGAGCCGAGCCGGGACGTCTCCTTTTTCTCCTATCAGGTTTTCGTCACACAGGACGACCAGCCCGATGCTCTGCTTTCGCCCGTGCCGCTCCGCGCCGCGCAGTGGATAGACACCGCCCCACCCGCTGGGACACGTCGCTATCGCATCCAGACGATGAGCGCGTCCGAGGTCAGCAGTCCGGCAGCCCTGAGCGATCCGGTCATCATCACTGGGTAAGGGAATAGCGCGTAGCGTACGGATGGGATACCGTTCGGATATGCCAGGGTCAATGGTCGCACAATTGGACGGTTCCATTGCATGGCTATTGGCCGTTTCGTATTGCATTCCTGTCCTCTATGCTCCATATGAGTGGAAGGAAGCATACGTGGAAATCTCTCTCGACCGTGAGCATACAACGCCGCTCTATCGCCAGATCGTCACACAGGTGATCGCGCGGATCGAGGATGGTAGCCTGCCCATCGGCACGCTCCTCCCAGCCGAGCGGAAACTTGCCGCCCACCTGAATGTCAACCGTACCACGGTCGTGACGGCCTATCGGGATCTCGTCGCGACGGGGATGGTCGAGGCGCGCGTCGGGCGCGGCACCTGGGTGAGCGACGCCGTGATGGACGGGGCCAACGTCCCTCCACCCCTCGCCTGGCAGACGCTCTTCAGCCCCGCCGCCGAGCGGCTGCGCGACCCGGTGATGCGCGACATGCTCGCGGCGATGGGGCGACCCGGCACGATCAGCCTCGGGGCAGGTGCACCGGCGCCCGAGCTCTTCCCCGTCGCTCTCTTCCGCCGCGCGATGGACGAAGCGCTTGATATGCACGGCCCGGACCTCTTCGTCTACGGCGCGGTGCAGGGGTGGCTGCCGCTGCGCGAAGCGCTCGTCGAGTGGATGGCGCGCGGCGGCATCCGCACGACGGCGGAGCAGGTCGTCGTCCTGCACGGCTCGCAGCAGGGGCTCGATCTTATCGCCCGCGTGCTGCTCGAACCGGGCGACGCGGTCGTCGTCGAATCGCCGACCTATCTCGGCGCCTTGTCGGTCTTTCGCGGCGCGGGGGCACGGCTCCTGCCCGTCGCCCTCGATGAGGACGGGATGCGAATGGACCTGCTCGAACAGATCCTCGCCCGCCACCGCCCGAAGTTCATCTACACCCTGCCGACCTATCAGAACCCGACCGGCGTGACGATGCCCCTCGCCCGGCGGCACGCGCTCCTCGCATTGGCGGCGCGGTACGGCGTGCCGACCATTGAGGATGACCCGTACGGCGACCTGCACTACGGCGATGAGCCACCGCCCCGCCTCGCCGCTTTGGACCGGCGCGGCCTGGTGATCTACCTGAGCACGATGAGCAAGCTCTTCCTGCCCGGCCTGCGCCTCGGCTGGCTCGCCGCGCCGCCACCCGTCGCGGAGGCGGTGACGCTGGCGCGGCAGAACAGCGATGTCCATCCCAATAGCGCGACGCAGCACATCCTCCACACCTTCCTGACGCGCGGCTGGCTCGCGGAGCACGTCGCCGCCTTGCGCCCCGCCTATCAGTCACGGCGGGACGCGATGCTCGCCGCGCTCGACCGGATGGCCCCGGCTGGCATGACGTGGTCGGAGCCGGTGGGCGGCTACTTCCTCTGGTGCCACCTGCCAAGCGGTATGCGAGCGGAGGCGCTCGCGATCGAGGCGGCGCGGGAAGGCGTCTCCTTCGTCGTGGGCACAGCCTTCTCGCCGAGCGGCAACGCGCGAGACGCCATCCGCCTCAACTTCACCGGCGCATCCGAAGATGAGATCACCGAAGGCGTCCGACGGCTGACCGTCGCCATCCGCCGCCTCGCCCGTCGCGATGTCGCCCCCGCCCGCGACGACGCCTCCACCGGCCCCCGCCCGATCGTGTGATGGATTAAGGAGTTTGTCATGGCACGGACATATCGGTTTGTGCAGGTAGATGTCTTCACGGATCGGGTGTTTGGCGGCAATCCGCTGGCCGTCGTGCCTGATGCGCGCGGGCTGACGGATGGCGAGATGGCGGCGATTGCCGGGGAAATGAACCTCTCCGAGACGACGTTTGTGCTGCCGCCGACGCGGCCCGATTGCGACGCGCGGGTACGGATTTTCACGCCGAGACGCGAACTCGCCTTCGCGGGACACCCAACAATTGGCACGAGTTTCGCGTTAGCGACGCACGGGATGCTGCCCACCGGGGCGCGAACACTGACCCTCGAAGAAGGGGTCGGCCCGGTGCCGGTGCGGTTGGAAGGCGATCCCGCCGCCCCCGATTTCCTCTGGATGCGGCATGGTGCGGCGACCTTCGGGCCACCACTCGCACCGCGCGCCGGTTTCGCTGCCGCTCTCGGCTTGAGCGAGGATGACCTGCTCCCCGACGCGCCGATTCAGACGGGCACGACGGGATCGTCCTTTCTCTACATCCCCCTCCGGGATCGCGCGACAGTGGATCGAGCGGCGCTCGATGTCCCGGCGATCCTGCGTTGCTTCGCGGATACCGCCGCTGTCGGCGTCTTCGTGTTCGCGCCCGATCCTGATCCCACCGTCCGCCGCGTCTACGCGCGGATGTTCGCGCCGCATACCTCCGGCATCCCGGAGGACCCCGCAACGGGAAGCGCCAGCGGCCCACTCGGCGCGTACCTCGTCCGGTACGGCCTCGTCACACCCGATGAAACGGTGCGGATTATCAGCGAGCAAGGGACAAAGATGGGCCGCCAGAGTTTCATCCATATCGCCGTACGAATCGAGGAAAATGACATAACGGATATCGAGGTCGGCGGCAGCGCCGTCCCTGTTCTGGAAGGGACACTGACTCTTCCTTAACGCGATTCTGGAAAGATCAATATATTGAGCGGTGGAGCAGGCTTCAGCCTGCCATCCTGATG
>JBPCPB010000331.1:0-5726 GCA_050999735.1 Thermomicrobiales bacterium
GATGCGCGAATTAATCGCCCGATTGCACGCCGAACAGGACATCACGACGCTGCTCGTCACCCACGATCGTCAGGAGGCGATGACGCTTGCGGAGCGGGTCGCCTTCCTCTCCGATGGCCGTCTGCAACAATACGGCGCCGCCCCCGAACTCTACGAACGCCCCGCGACGGTCGCGGTCGCCCAATTCTTCGGGATGACCAATCTCTTTCCGGCGTCCATCACGAGCGGCATTGCCCGGACCGCGCTTGGCCCCTTGCGTCTCGTGAATGGCGCTGGGAACGCATCCGAGGCGGTTGTCGGCATCCGACCCGAACATATCGCGCTTGGTGCGGGCGAGAACAGGGTGATCGGCCGCATCACCGCCCGAATGTATCTCGGCCAGCAGCAGCGCGTGACGCTCAGGGCGAGCGTTACGGAGACTGATCTCACCGTTCTCGCGCCAGCGGAACTGCCGCTGATTGTCGGACAGGAGCTGATTCTTTCGTTGCCGCCCGAACGGCTACATATCATCGCGTGCGGAATAGACGGCTAACCGTAGCAGAGTAAAAGATGAAGCCCCTCTTGACAGACTAATCATATTAGTCTATAAACGAATTAGATTAGTGACGGGCGCGCAGACGCGATGGTCGCGCGAGACGCCCGAGACAAGGGGTTGACATGGAAACGACGGCATATGGCGACTATCTCATCCAACTGACGGATCACCCGACCTTCTTCCCGATCAACATCTACCTCGTCCGCGAAGAGGACGGCTTCACGCTCGTTGATACCGGCCTCGCAAGCACCGGCCCGAAAATCCTCGCCGCCGCGCGTGCCCTCGGCCTGCCGATCACGCGGATCGCCCTGACCCACGCCCACGGCGACCATGTCGGCGGGCTTGATGTCGTGCATGCGGCGTTCCCCGAGGCCGAGGTAGCGATCTCTGCACGCGATGCGCGCCCTCTCGATGGCGACATGTCCCGCGATCCCGACGAGCCGCAGGTGAAACTGCGCGGTCAGTTCGTGAAGCGCGAGACGCGGCCTACACACCTCTTGCACGCGGGGGATCGTGTCGGCTCGCTCGCGGTCATCGCCGCGCCGGGGCACACGCCGGGGCAGGTCGCCTTCCTCGACACGCGGGATAACACGCTGATCGCCGCCGATGCCTTCCAGACACGTAGCGGCATCGCCGTGGCCGGTGTCGTGCGCCCCCTCTTCCCGTTCGTGGCGATGGCGACCTGGCACACGCCGACCGCGCTGGAAACGGCACGCCGCCTATGGGCGCTCAACCCGGCGCGCCTCGCGGTTGGTCACGGTCCGGTGCTCACCGACCCGCTCGCCGCAATGGACGCGGCGATCGCGGTCGCCGACCGGAAGATGCGGCGGGAGGTGGTACGTGCCCGCTAGGGCCGGGCTGGATGCGGCGGCGGTGGTGCGGGCCGCCGCCGCCCTCGCCGATGCGAGCGGCAGCGACGCGCCGACGCTCGGGGAACTGGCGGCGCACCTCGGCGTCCGCACGCCGTCGCTCTATAACCATATCGCCGGGCTCGATGGGCTACGGCGCGACCTGGCGCTTCTCGGTGTTCGGGAACTGAACGCCCGGCTGTCGCGCGCGGCCATCGGCAAAGCGGGCGACGCGGCGATCACGGCGCTCGCGGACGCCTACCGCGCCTTCGCGCACGCGCACCCCGGTCTCTATGCAGCCACACAACGGGCGCCGGGAGCGGACGACAGCGAACTGCACGCGGCCGCAAACGAAGCGGTCGCGACCATCGTCGCCGTCCTCGCGGCGTACGGGCTCGAAGGCGACGACGCGGTGCATACGGTGCGCGCGCTCCGGAGCTTCCTGCACGGCTTCGTCTCCCTGGAGATGGGGGGCGGATTCGGATTGCCGCTGAATCTCGACGAGAGCTTCCGGCGACTGCTGCGGATATTCATCGCCGGCCTGCGCCGGCAGGAAACGCGGCGGCCAACGAACTGACAGCGACTGACATTCGAGGGGCGATGGCCCGCCTACGGGCAGGCCATGCGACCGGACACGCATCGGGTGCGACACCCGCTACACGGAGATTGCTACATGCTCACGATTATCAAGTCCCTTAACCTCGCCCTCGCCTTCTTCCTCGAGTTATGCCTCTTGGCCGCACTGGGATACTGGGGATTCCGTATCGGGTCGGGATGGACCGCAAGGATCGCCTTGGGCATCGGTGTGCCTGCGGTCGTGATCGCGGTCTGGGGCGCCTTTCTCGCGCCCGCATCGTCGCTGCGATTGCACGACCCGTGGCTCTTACTCGCGATGATCGTGCTCTTCGGCGCCGCGACTGCCGCCCTGTATGCGGCGGGGCGTTCCACCCTTGCGTGGATATTGGCGGCACTGTTCGTGGTCAACAGCATCTTCGTGGTCGTCTGGGGGCAGTGAAGAAGAGGGACGGGGCCATCTCCTTCGTGAAAGAGTATAAGAGGAAGGCTGAAGCCCGCCGCCACCGAAAAACAGTGCAGTTATCGCGCGCTCAGATAACGAACTTGCCGTCCTTCGCGAAGGTCTGGCCGTCTACCGTGATCGTGCCGCCGCTGCGCAGGTCGCAGACGATGTCGGTGTGGATGGCGGATTCATTTTTGCCGCCGGTTTCCGGGTAGGCGCGGCCGAGCGCCATGTGCATCGTGCCGCCGATCTTCTCATCGAAGAGCGTGTTCTTCGTGAACCGCTGGATGCCGTAGTTCGTCCCGAAGGCGAACTCGCCGATGCGGCGGGCGCCCGCGTCCGTATCGAGCAATTTCGCGAGGTATTCCTGCCCGCGCGCAGCGGTCGCCTGCGTGACGACGCCGCGCTCGAAGGTGAGGCGGATGTCCTCGATTTCGCGACCACCGAGGTTCGCGGGATACGAGAAATGGATGTGACCGTTGATGCTGTCTTCGACCGGGCCAGTGAATATCTCGCCATCCGGGAAATTGCGCGACCCGTCGGCGTTGATGAAGACTCGGTCCTTGATCGAAAGGGTCAGGTCCGTGTCCGGCCCAACGACATGGACCTGATCTTTGCCCACGAGCCAGTCAATCAGCCGCTGCTGCGTCGCGCCCTGCTTCTTCCACGCGGCGATCGGATCGGGTTCGTCGAGCAGCCCCGCGCCATAGACGAACGCCTCATACTCCGCCAGCGACATCTCGGCGTCCTGCGCATATGCCTCGGTCGGATAGAGCGTCAGGGACCAGCGCAGAGCGCCCGACGCGGCCCGATCCATATACGTCTTCGTCAAGTCGTTCATCGCGGCGGCGCGCTGCATCTGTTTCGCGGGGTCGGTGTTCGTCAGCGCCTTGGTATTCGTGTCCGCGAGAATGCTAAAGGTCGCGTCCGCCTGCTCGATCACCAACCGCTGGATGGGCGAGACCCACGCCAATTGCGCGGGCGTAGCATGGGTGAGAAAGAGCTCGCCGAGATGCGGCAGCCCGATAGACGTGACGGGGAACGCGCCTTTTTTCAGCGCGCGGACGTAGAGCGCCTCGACGAGCGGCGCGGCAATCGGCGGGCTGTTGATGGCGAAGAAATCACCCTCGCGGATGGCGAGCGAGTAATCTATCAATACATCCGCGAGTTTCTCGATCCGAGGGTCAGCCATGTCGTACTCCTTGTCGAGTATGCCGAGTCACGCAATTTGCACGGAGAGTAGCACGCGCTTCCCATCGCGGGAAGCCCCTCCCCTAACCCCTCCCCGACGCGGAGAGGGGAGCCGGAGTGGAGTGAACCCCCTCCCGCTTCGGGAGGGGACAGGGGGTGGGCATGTCCTTACCGATACCTGCAGCAGTTGCAGGCGATAGTGGAGTCGGCTACGCTGCCCGCGTTGGCAATGCCGTGGGAAGGAGTGAGTGATGCGGGTCTTTCTGGAAACCGAACGACTGGTGCTGCGCCAGTTCACTGAGGCCGATCTGGACAACCTCGTTGACCTCGACAGCGACCCCGACGTCATGCGTTTCATTAACGGCGGCACACCGACACCCCGCGATGCGATCCAGAACGAGATACTGCCCCGGTTCCTCCGCTGTTACGAACAATATGACGGGTATGGCCGCTGGGCAGCCATCGAAAAGTCTACCGGGGACTTCCTCGGATGGTTTCACTTCCGGCCACTACAAGGCGCCAGCCCCGACGAACCCGAACTCGGCTACCGGCTGCGTAAAGCGGCGTGGGGCAAGGGATACGGCACCGAAGGATCGCGCGCGCTGATTCGCAAGGGCTTCACCGAACTTGGCGTGCGGCGCGTGGTCGCGTCGACCTACCAGGACAACCTCGGCTCCCGCCGGGTGATGGAGAAGGCGGGCATGATGCTGGTGCGGACGTTCCGCATGACCACCGAGGAGATGGTGGCCCACGGCCACCACGTCACGCCCAAGGATCTCTGGGACGGGGACGATGTCGAGTATGCGCTGGAGAAGGCCGACTGGGAGCGGCAAGAGAGAGAATCCGCGGCGTGACAATGATGCAATGTTCATCTTGTCAGGAACGATCCGTTGTCGTTTCGTGGCGGCGTGGTTAAACTGTCTCTATGCCCATGCGGGCTACCGTATCGCCGCGATTCCGAAGGATTGACCGCATGACCTCCCGTACGACGACCCTCCCGATCTTTCCCCTTTCGCTTGTGCTCTTTCCGGGAATGACGCTGCCACTTCATATCTTTGAGGAGCGATACAAGCGGATGATCGGCCTCTGCATTCGCGAGAACCATGATTTCGGTGTCGTGCTCGCGGGCGCGCCGATGGCTGTACCGGGCCAGTGCATGGCTTCCCCGGTTGGCACCACGGCGCATATCAGCGGCGCGACGCGCTTCCCGGACGGCTGCATGAACCTGATTACCACCGGGGAGCAGCGGTTCCGTATTCTCAGCCTCGATTGGGAACTGGCGTATTGCGTCGCACAGGTCGAATGGCTCCCGGAGCCGCCCAGCGATGCGGCATCCGCGCGCGATCAGGCGGCGCTGCGGTGGAACGCGTTCCGCCGCCAGATCGCCGAGATGACGAACGCGGAGTTTGTGAGCGCCGATCTGCCGGTTGACTCAACTGAGGCGTCGTATGCACTCGCGGCCTCGCTGCCGGTGAGCGATTTCGAGAAGCAGCGGCTCCTGGAGGCGACCGACGCGGCCACGCGCCTGCGGGAAACGGTGCGGCTCATCAACCGCGAACATGGGTTGCTCCGCTATCTCAGCGAGCCGCATGCCGAAGCGATCCAGCCCGATGAGGACTCAGCAATCGTCCGTAATTGAGTGCTCTTGCAAACTCAACGGGAATGAACCGCCAAGACGCCAAGGACGCCAAGAGAAACATCAAAGCACAGAGGGTACAGAGGAAATCCATTTGTTTTTCTTCTCTGTGATCTCTGCGTCCTCTGCGCGCTCTGCGTTAAAATCCTTTCTGGCAGTTTTGTATTTATCGCTAGCCCATTGGTTCCGTGAAGAGTGCGCCGAGCAACTTTTGGGCGAACTCGATCTCCTCGCGCCCCGCGACGCAGTTTGGCGTATTGACTGGCAGCGTCAGTTCGATGGGCATCTCATCGTGAATGACGAACTGAAACTGCACGGCATCGAAGCCCGCCACGTCGGTCATCCGCGACGTTGTACCCTCGATCTCGCCACCGAGAAAGGTGATCTGCGCGAGCGGGAATGACCGGTGCCGCACCCGGTCGGCGACGAACTGGAGCCGGACGACGCGGCGGAAATTGGTCAGCAGCCAGAGCGTGACCGCTTCGTGATCGCCCAACG
>JBPCPB010000339.1:0-9378 GCA_050999735.1 Thermomicrobiales bacterium
CGAGGAAGGCGAGGGAGATCGGGGTGTCGGGTTTCTCCTTCAGGTAGTAGTTGATGATGACGCCATCGGTTGGGTTGCGGCCCGCCTCGAAGAAGGTGAGCGGGCTGCCGGGCTTCGGGTCCTGCCAGGTCGTCTGCGCCCAGCCGCCGACGGAGAGGTAGCCCCGCGCAGGGCCACCGGCATGGAAGCGACGCAAGCCGCTCTTGAAGCGGATCGTCGGGCGTGGCGTGAAGAGGTGCGCGGCCTCGTCCGTCATGCCGTCCGCCATCTGGTGGAGCGGCGTCAGATCATCGAGGATCCAGAAGGCGCGACCATGCGTCCCGGCGACGAGGTCCTGATTCTTCACCGCGAGATCGTGGATCGGCACGACGGGCAGGTTGCACTGCAACGGCTGCCAGTGCGCGCCATCGTCGAACGAGACGTACAGACCCGTCTCCGTGCCCGCGTAGAGCAACCCCGTGCGGTCGGGGTCGGCACGGATGACGCGGGTGAAGGCGTTTTCCGCGATGCCGTCCGTGATCTTCGTCCACGTCGCGCCGTAATCGCTCGTTTTATAGAGGTAGGGGGCGAAATCGTCCGACTTGTAGCGGGTGGCGGCGACATATGCCGTGCCCGCGTCGTGCGGCGAAGGCTCAATGATCGAAATCATCGCCCACTCCGGCAATTCTTTGGGCGTGACATTGTTCCAGTTCTTGCCGCCATCGCGGGTAACGTGGACAAGGCCGTCGTCCGACCCGGCCCAGAGGACGCCCTGCTGCACGGGCGATTCCGCGAGGGCGAAGATCGTGCAGTAATATTCGACGCTCGTGTTGTCCTTCGTGATCGGCCCGCCGGACGGCCCCAGCCGCGTCGGCTCGTTGCGCGTCAAATCGGGCGAGATGACTTCCCAACTTGCACCTTCGTCTGTCGAGCGGTGGACGACGTTCGAGGTAACGTAGAGCGTGTCCGGGTTATGCGGGGAGACGACAATGGGAAAGGTCCACTGAAAGCGGTATTTGAGGTCGCCCGCGGCCCACCCCATCGGATTCTCCGGCCACGGCATGATGTTGCGCGTCTGGTGCGTGCGGTGGTCGTACCGCGTAACGAGCCAGTAGGAGCCGGCATAGACGATGTTTGGGTCGTCGGGCCGGACGGCGATGTAGCCGCTCTCGCCGCCGCCAATCGGGTAGCACTCCGCCCAGGTGATTGCGCCATTGTCAGAGCGGCTCGGCGTCGAGATCGTCGTGTTGTCCTGCTGCGCGCCGTACAGTCGGTAGGAGACGGCGTTGTCTGTCGTCACATGGTAGAACTCGGCGGTTGGCTGATTGTAGATCGAACTCCAGGATGCGCCGCCGCTGTACGAGACGCACGCGCCGCCATCGTTCCCCTCGATCATCCGCAGCGAATTCTTTGGGTCAATCCAGATGTCGTGATCGTCGCCGTGCGGTGTCGGGATTTGCTGGAACGAGCGGCCACTGTCGGTGGACTTCCAAAGTTGGACATTCGGCACCCAGAGTGTGTCCGGCTCCGTTGGGTCGGCGATGATGTGCGTGTAGTACCACGGCCGCTGCCGCTGATCGGCCTTGTCGCTCATCTTCTCCCACGACGCGCCGCCATCCTCGGAACGGAAGAGGCCGCCATCCTCCGCCTCGATCAGCGCCCAGACGCGATCACTTTTAGCGGAACAGGCGACACCGATCTTGCCCAGGACTCCCTTTGGCAGGCCGGGCGCGTGCGTCAATTCTGTCCACGTTGCGCCGCCGTCGGTGGATTTGTAGAGGCTGCTGTCCGGCCCGCCGCTCGTCAGGCTGTACGGCGTCCGGTTCGCCTCCCAGAAGGCGGCATAAAGGATGCGCGGGTTGTGCGGGTCCATCGCGAGGTCAATCGCCCCCGCCAGGTCGCCGCGAAAGAGAATGCGCTCCCACGTCGTGCCGCCATCGTTCGAGCGGTAGACGCCGCGCTCCGGGTTCGCGCCGAAGACATGGCCGAAAGCCGCGACGTAGACGACATCAGGATTCGTCGGATGGACGCGCACCTTTGCGATGTGCTGCGTCTGGGCGAGGCCGCAGTGCGTCCACGTCGCGCCCGCGTCGGACGATTTGTAGACACCGTCGCCGTGCGCGACATTGCCACGAATCGTCGTCTCGCCCATGCCGACGTAGATCACATTCGGATCGGACTCGGCAACGGCAATGGCGCCGACCGATGCGGTGTGAAAGAAGCCGTCCGAGACATTGCGCCATGTCGCGCCGCCATCGCGCGTCTTCCAGATGCCGCCGCCCGTCGAGCCGAAATAGAACGTCAGCATGTCGGACGGATCGCCCGCCACCGCCACGCACCGCCCGCCCCGGAACGGCCCCACCAGCCGCCACTCCACCTTCTCCAACAGTTTCGGATCTACCATTCCATCCTCCTCGATGAATCGAGACCGGAAACTGATTGAACCGCAGAGACGCAGAGAACGCAGAGAAACACGGAGGAAAAGAGAAAAAGTGGGGGTCTCGTCCGCCCGATTATCTTGTAAGCGTCACTTCTTTATAAATCTCTTGTCTCTCTGTGTCCCTCTGCGTTCTCTGCGTCTCTGCGGTTCAATCCGTTCGGTACACGCGCGTCGCGTTGTCGTGCAGAATAGCATGGGCGGCGGCGAGGGCGGTATCGCCGTCGAGGATGTCCCACGCGACGTACTGGCCGAGGACGCGGGCGAGCGCCCAGCGCCAGACGAAGACGGCGAACCACTGGAACTCCGGCTCCATATGGCCGTCGGTCGAGGCGAGCAGTTGGCGCGTCGGGCAGAGTTCCAATGTTTCCGCCAGCACCATCGCCGCGCCCGGCCCGACTATCGGGATCGTCAGGCCGAGGTCCGCGTAGACATTTGGGTAGGTGCAGGCGAGATACGCCGCCTGCCGGTGGAACGGGTAGCAGTGGAGCAGGACGAGCGGTACGACGCGGAACGGCGCGTGCGCGAAGAGGGCACGCATCAGCGTTGGGTCGTTCTTTGTCATGATAATGTCGTCGTCCCCAAAGGCGACGTGGAACTGCATCGGCAACGCCTGCGGTGCGGCGGCTTCCAGCGCCGTCCAGACGATCGTGTCCACGAGCGCCTTGTCCGCGATCCGACCGGGGGAAGGACTGAGGACTCCGGGTGCCCTCTGGGCGGGATCAGGACTGAGGGATGCGGCGCGCAGTTCGTTATATACCTTCGCTGCCTGTTGGCGCTGTGCGGCGCTCGGCGGGTCGAAGGCGAGGCCGGTGCGGTAGCCCGCGATGCTCTTCAGCGAGACGAGCCGCCGCGCGGGCGACGTGATTTCCCGCGTCAGCCGTTCGAGGGCGTCATCCAGCGTTTCGCACATCGCATAGCCCTGCTCCACGAACGTCTCGACGCGCAGCACCCGCTCGACGGGCCGCCGGATCACCTCCGACCAGACATCAATCGGGTAGCATTGCCCGGCGGCGAAGAGATCATCCGCGTAGCACGCGCCGAGGTTGGCTGCATCCGCCAGCAGCCGGTGATACGGTAGGACGGCCATTCCGTTCCGCGCCGCGAGCACGGCGTGTTCGGTCGCCTCGCAGTGCAGCAGACGCGCCAGTTCGCGCACCATCCACTGGTAGCCGATCAGCGTCTGGATATTCTCCGTCCAGACCGCCGGGATACTCGCCTCCGTGAATGGCCGGCGGAAGTCATCGAGCGGGATTTCGTGCGCCCGCTTGTACGGCGCATGGACATGGTGATCCACAAACGCCACCCGCCCAATCCCTTCCCGCAACCCCTCATCCATCAGCATCTCCTTTCAAGAAAGCAAAGCACAGAGGACACGGAGGACACAGAGAACACAGAGAAAAAGATTAGAAAGAGAAACTGAGAGGTCATTTCATCATTCTTCTCCGTGTTCTCTGTCCTCTGTGCGCTCTGTGCCTGGTTCCTGTCAGACCCGTTCGAGGTAGACGGCGCGTTCCCAGTCGGAGACATGGCGGTCGTAACGGGCGAGTTCTTCGCGGCGGACGCGGAGCAGTTCGGGGCCGCAAATTGGGCCGAGGGCGTCCATCACGACGGAGTCCGCTTCGAGGGCATCGAGGGCTTCGTGCGCGGTGCGCGGGAGGAGGCGGACGCCTTGTGCTGCCAGTGCATCGTTCGGCAAATGGCCGAGGTCGCCGGTTGCGGGCGGGCCGGGATCGAGCTGGCGGTCCAAGCCGTCAATCCCCGCCGCGATCAGAGCGGTGAGGGCGAGATGCGGGTGCGCGGTGTGATCGCCCGCGCGGAACTCCATCCGGGGGCGCGATACGCCGGGCACGCGGACGAGTGCGGCGCGATTGTCGGCCGCATAGCCGATGTGTGCGGGCGCCCATGAGCCGGGCAGCAGCCGTTTGTACGAATTGACCGTCGGTGCGAAGACGCCGCAGAGCGCCGGGGCATGGGCGAGTATACCGGCGATGAAGTGCGCCATCGCCGCTGAAAGGCCGAGCGGACCATCGCCTGCCGAGCGGTCTGCATTGCCCTCCGTATCCCACAAGGAAAGATGGACATGGACACCGTTGCCTGCCAGATGGTCGTACGGCTTCGGCATGAAGGAGGCGATCAGGCCGCGCCGCCGGGCGAGCGCCTTGACCGTCTCGCGGAAGGTGAGCAGATCGTCTGCCGCCTTGACGGGGCGCTCGTGGTGCAGATTGATCTCCAGTTGCCCCGCGCCATACTCCGCACCCATCCCGACGACGCGGATTCCTTGCTGCGCGAGCGTCGTTTCGATCTCATGCAGCAGATCGTGTTCCGCCTCCATTCGGGCAACGGAATACATCGTGAAGGCATCGGCAGGCACATAATTGCCATCCTCCGCCGTGCGAAACAGGGTGAATTCCGGCTCGAATGCCGCCTGCGCTGAGAAGCCACGCTGCGCCAAAGCATCCAACATATCCCGTAGCCGCGTGCGTGGGCAGCCCGCCCACGGTTCGCCCGCCTCGGTGCGGAGATGCGAGAGGAAGCGCCCGATGCCGGGGTGGTAGGGGAGAGGCGCGTATGTCTGTAGGTCTGGCATCGCGACGAAATCGCCCGCGTCGGCGCCAAAGCGGGGATGTGGAACCTGCTGGTCATCCATCATGAAATTGAGGTTCGCGTGGCAGAAGAGTGTGCCATCGGCGAGCGCACCGGGGATACTCGCGCCGGGGAACCAGCGACCATTTGCCCGCGCGGCATAGTCGTGCCAGACGATCCATAGCCCGCGCAGGTTGTCCGCCTCGATATGCTCTGCCGTACTCATGTCGCCCTTCATCCGTCCCATTACGCACGGACAAGCATACGGAGCGCGTCGTCAGATGGCAAGAACGAATCATTGCGACTGGATTCTTGCTATCATAGCGGCACCGCTATTGCGAGCGGCAACCGACGGCCGATTGTGTGGAGCGTACAGGAGGGGTGGGATGACACGATACGGATGGTGGAAGGCCCTGATTTTCGTCGCGCTGCTTGGCCTCTGCGCGGCTGGTCCCGTCGCGGCGCAAGGAACGACCTATGCCGATCCGCAGGGGCGCTTTACCTTCACCGTGCCGAGCGGCTGGCAGCAGGGGAGTTTGCCACCGAACACGAACCTTCCAGCGGGCACGGCGGTCGGCGCGGTCTTCAGTGCCGCCGCGCCACTGAACGGAAACTTCAATATCGTCACGGTCGCCGTGCCGGCTGGTGTGAGCCTCGATCAGGTCGTCACGCAGAGCCGCGCCGGTGTCGCGCAATCGCTGCCGGGTTACCAGGAAGTAGCGGGCGGTATCCAGAACCTGACGGTGGGCGGACAGCCCGCGCGCCGCTACGATTACTTGCTCTCCCCGCCACAAGCGGGCACGTTGCACGGCGCGCAGGTCATCACGATGCAAGCGAACACGGTCTATGTCATCACCTTCACCGCCGCCGAGAACGACTTCAACACCTTTTTCCAGCAGGGAGCGACCGCCCTTAATTCCTTGACGCTCAAGGGCGACACGAATCCCCCTGTGGCGACCGCATTGCCAAACACGGGCATGCCAACTGCCACGCGCTGGCAGGATTCCCGAACATCCTTCGTGCTGATGGTTGGCAGCGCCTTGATCGCCGCCGGGCTGCTGCTTCGTCGCCGGTATTCCCGCGTGTAACGCTGTCAAAGTCCACCAACTGATGTGTGCCGCAGGGCTGGATCGTGGATCGGCCTCGCATTGCTTTGTCCGTCAAATGGATGTACATTTGCGTGCGTACGGCTTTTGTTGAGAATGCGAGGAAGAACGATGAGCACTGAGACACGCGAACGGTTGAAGACGCCGCGATTCAATATCCGCATGCCGGAGAACGTGCGGGCGATCATTGACCAGGCGGCGGCGCTCGAAGGACGGAGTACGAGCGATTTTGTGCTCACCAGCGCGGTCGAGAAGGCGCGTCAGACCATCGAGTCGCATCAACGGATTATCCTCTCGCGGGAAGAGAGTATTGCCTTCGCGGAATTGCTGCTGAATCCCCCGAAGCCGACCGATGAACTGCGCGCGGCGGTTGCCGACTACCTGGCATTCACCGGCGAGCATGTGCGTGGCGAATGAGAAGTATGTTATTGGGCCGCTCGGTGAACAGCATAACCGGGCGGCTTTTCGTTGCGCGGATCATCACATCACGAACTACTTCCGCCGTCATGCGCTCGTCAATATGCAGAGTCGGATTGCAAATGTATGGGTGCTCCACGATCCAAACGCAGATCGGGTCATCGGCTTCTATACACTCTCAACGGCATCCGTTGACTTTGACGCGGTACCGCCTGAATTGACGGCACGCCTTCCGCGCTATCCACTTCCTGTCGTTCTCCTCGGTCGTATGGGTGTGGACCGGCGATACGAAGGCCAAGGGTTCGGCAGATGGCTCGTCGTTAATGCACTGATGCGCGTCTACCGGCAGGACGTGATGGCCGCCTACGCAATGATCGTGGATCCGAAAGAAGGCGTGCGCGACTTCTATCTGAATAAGTTTGGATTCGTCCCGCTCGTGAACAACCCCAACCGTCTGTTTCTGCATCTTCAAACATTCATTGATACACTCGCCTCCGACACTCGTGCCGAGTAACCGCGATAACGGCTACAATGAAGGAGGATATTCCTTTCGTTCATCGGGAAAGGTGAAGGAGATGGATACATGGGAGAAATGGGTCCCGTTTTCAGACACAAATTACGAGATCATGTGGGGCCGTTTCGGTGAGCGATTCTGCTTCAGGCCAAGTACCCAACCGGATCAGTGGCCGGGAATCGACGAACCGTCTCCGTCTATCACCTTCTGGATCGGGCACGTTTATGATGAGAACGAGCGCTACTCCTCGTTCGTAACTGACCTCAATACAAACACGCTCAAGGCCTTCCGAACTTGCGTGCTTCCAGAGCAGCGTTTGGCAGTCCTTGACTGGCACCATGCTTGTTACTGGTTTTATCCGCATCGCACTTTCGATGCGGGAAACCCTGAAGCATGGCCTATTCCTGTGCTGCCTAATGGCGACTATTATATCTTCTTGGCAGAGGACTTATCCTTCGGCATCTTTGGCCATCCATGGGAACAGACAATCTGTGTCTTCGGTGCGCCGTTGATCAGGGCGATCACGTCCGATCCACCTGTTCTCTTTGATCGGCCGATTCGTAGGGACGGAGAGCCGATCGCAGGTCAGAGGCAATATCCGGACGAGGCAAAGAGCAAATGGATGCGGCCAGCCGTCTGGGACGAGGTGAATAGGAGGTGGGTATGGGCGGACAGCACGGCGTAAAGAATCCAGTGGTGGAGCAGATGATGGGGATGGTGGAGGCGGAGTTCGGGGAGCGATTGGACGTGGCGGGGCGGGAGAAGATTCGCACCGGGATCGAGCGGAACCGGACGAATGCCGAGGCGCTGACGGCGTACGGACTCGCCAATGGCGACGAACCGGGCACGGTTTTTCGTGCCTATCGAGGGGAATGAGCAATGGCCGATGACCGCTTCGCCTTCCTGAGCATCCGCGAGCTGGGCCGAATGCTGCGCGCCGTGGAGACAACGCCGACTGAACTGGCCGACCACTTCCTCAATCGCCTCGATACCGTTGGGCGGCGCTTGCATGCCGTTGTCACACTGACGCACGAGCGGGCGATGGACGAGGCGCGCATGGCGGAACGTGAATTGGCGCGGGGGCAGGATCGCGGCCCACTGCATGGCATTCCGTATGGCGCCAAAGACCTGCTTGCGACGGCGGGCGGCATCCCGACAACCTGGGGCGCGACGCCGTTCAAGGATCAGCAATTCGACCGCGATGGGGCAGTGATCGAGCGATTGCGTGCCGCCGGGGCGGTACTCGTCGCGAAACTGAGCATGGTCGAGTTGGCGGGCGGGATGGGGTACAACCAGCCGAATGCCAGTATCACCGGGCCGGGCCTCAACCCGTGGAACTCGGAGGCGTGGAGCGGTGGGTCGTCCAGTGGCTCCGGCTCGGCGGTCGGGGCAGGGGCCGTACCGTTCGCTATCGGCACGGAGACCTGGGGTTCGATCACGACGCCCTCCTCGTACTGCGGCGTCTCCGGCCTGCGCCCCACCTACGGGCGCGTCAGTCGGCGGGGCGCGATGGCGCTCTGCTGGACGCTCGATAAACTCGGCCCAATGTGCCGCACAGCGGACGATTGCGGCCTCGTCCTGGACGCCATCGCCGGCCACGACCCGGAGGACGAGACGAGCCTGACGCTCGACTACCGCTATGAACCGGAGCAGGCGCGGACTGCCGGCTTCCGGCTCGGTGTGCTGCCTGTCGCGGACGGCAAGACGCAGCCGGAAGTTGGCATGAACTATCGCGCGGCGCTCGATGTGCTGCGCGCGGTCGCGACGTTCGAGGACGTGACGCTCCCCGATTTCCCCTATGGCCCCGTGACCGAGACGATCCTACGTGCCGAGGCGGCAAGCTCCTTCGACGATTTCATGGCGAGTGGCAAACTGTCGGCGCTCGCCGCGACCGAGACGCATCTCGCGCCACTTGCCTATCGGTATGTCGCGGCGAAGGATTACCTCAATGCCCTGCGCATTCGTCGCCAGATCGTCCGCGCTGTGGACGCGCTCTTCGCTCAGTATGACGCCATCGTTTGCCCGACGACCAATGCCGTCGCCAGCCCAATCACGACGCAGTTCAGCGAGTACTTCAAGACGCCGGCGGGTCGCCGCCCGATCATCGGGGCACTGGGTAATGTCGCGGGCCTTCCGGCGATCAGCGTGCCGAGCGGCTTCGGCGAGCGCGGTCTGCCGACCGCCATCCAGTTCGTTGGCCGTGCCGGTACGGAGAACGCGATCCTCGCTGTTGCGCGGGCGTATCAAGAACGGACCGATTGGCATACGAAGCGGCCGGAGATTGCCTAACCCCCCGACCCCCTTCCCTAAAAGGAAGAGGGAGCGAGCCTCTCTGAGAT
>JBPCPB010000285.1:0-4590 GCA_050999735.1 Thermomicrobiales bacterium
GCTCTTGTCCATGAGCGACGCGAGGGCGTGTGACACGGTCGCCGCATCGCCGACCGCGTCACAAACCGCTACGGCCGCTTCACGCGTGCAGCCGCCGACAAATACCGCGATCCGGCGAAACACCGCCGCCTCATCCACCGTCAGCAGGTCGTAACTCCAGGCAATGGCGAGGCGCATCGTCCGTTGCCGTGCTGGAGCATCGCGTGGGCCGCCCACGAGTTCGGGGAGGCGCGTGGCGAGTCGCCCGAAGAGGGCGTCGAGCGAAAGCAGGCGCAACTGGGCAGCCGCCAGTTCGAGTGCGAGGGGAAGCCCATCGAGTTGCGCGCAGATCGCCGCAACGGTCGCGCCATTCGCCGGTGTGAGCGCGAAGGTATACGCCGCCGCCGCCGCCGCCTGGCAGAACAGCGAGACCGCAGGCGAAGCGACGATCGCCGCATAATCCGCACCGTCTTCCGGCAGGGTGAGCGGCAGGAGGGAGAGCAGGTGTTCACCCCGTATCCGCAGCGGTTCGCGGCTCGTCACGAGCGCCACGAGCCGTGGGCAATGCGCGAGCAAGTTCGCCACCTCGATCGCCTCCTCGATCAGGTGCTCGAAGTTGTCGAGGACGAGGAGGAGATGCCGGGAACGCAGATACGCGAGCAGCGCATCGCGTACCTGCTCTCCGGGCGATTCCCGCACCCCCAGCGCGTTCGCTATGGCGGTAAAGAAGAACGCGCCTTCACGGACCATCGCGAGCGACACGAACACCGCCCCATCCGCAAAAGTGTTCTGCATGTCGGTCGCCACCGAGAGCGCGAGGCGCGTCTTGCCCACTCCCCCCATGCCCGTCACCGTCAGGAGACGCGCGGGTTCCGTCTGGAGGATCACACGGGCGGCCGCCCGCTCGCGCTCGCGCCCGATCAGCGGCCCCTGCATCGTGGGAAGACCGTCCGGCAGCGCGTGGGAGAGAGCCACCGGTGGAACGGCGGGTCTATGGGATGCATGCTGTCGAGCATCTTCGAGCGCGGCGCGATCCGCGGCAGAGAGTCCAAGGGCGTCAGCGAGCAGGCGAAGCGTTTCACGCCGTGGGCGGCGGATGATGGCACGTTCGATGTCGCTGATCGCGCGGTTGCTCACTCCCGCGCGTGCCGCCAGTTCTTCCTGCGTAAACCCGGCGGCGCGGCGCAGTTCCCGGAGGATGTCCCCCAGTTCTCCGCGGGATAGGCCGCTCATCTTCTTGGCGGTATCGTAGCGATCTGCCATCCCCACCCCTCGCTTATCTGCCGAATATACCAAGTATTGCCGCTTTGGCGAGGCGTGTCAATTATTGCGGACGGCCCGGTCAACCTCAACCCCAACCCCCTCTCCGTCAAGCGGAGAGGAGTGACTCATCGCGATGTCGTGCTGTTCCTCAAACATCGCGACTTTCAGGAGATGCTCCCCCTCTCCACTTGACGGAGAGGGGGTTGAGGTTGAGGTTTTTTCGAGAACGCAGACGCCCTGTATCGTGAAAGAATGTGGGCATTCCTGTGGGTGTTCCTGTGAGTCTCTCATAGTGCGCGCCCGGTGCGGTCGCTATCCTACGGAGAGCGGCGCCGGTGGCGTGCCGCGTGTGGGACGTGGGCTGGGGGGCCAACCCAGCGGACAGGGAGGATGCAGATGGCGGCACAGCGGGAGATGACACCAGCGATACCGGAGACACCGGAGGCGCCAGCGACGCGCACCGGTCTCGGTCGGCGGGGGCTGATCGCGGCAGCGGCGGCCTTCGTGGCCGGGATCGCGATGAAGGGAGCGACCGACCCCGAGCGCGTTTCAGCGAACGGCGGCACATGGCAGATGCCCTACAGCAGCTTGCTCCAGAACACACCGAGCACCCTCGCAACCTTTTTAAACATTGGTACTGGCACCGCTGTGTACGGGACCAGTACTGGCTATGGCCTGTACGGTAGTACAGCTGCTGCTACCAACTCCGGGTATGCGGGGGTCTTCGGGATCGGCAACGGCACGGGCACCTACGGCGTCTATGGGGACGGCGCCGACGCTGCCACCGGCGTGATCGGTGCCAGCACCAGCGGCTTCGGCACGATCGGGAACAGCAGCAGCTACATCGGCGTGTACGGGGTCAGCAACGGCGGCTACGGCGTGTACGGGGCCAGCAACGGCTACACCGGCGTGTACGGTACCAACAGCAGCGGCTACGGCGTGACCGGGCAGACCACCGCCACCCCGCCCGCAAGCAATACGCCCGCTGCTTCCGGCGTCCAGGGGATCGGCAACGGCGCGAACACCGCCGGCGTCATCGGGAGCGGCAACGGCGCGGGCATCGGTGTCTTCGGTTCATCGAGCAGCAACATCGGCGTCTACGGCATCTCGGGTGGGGGTAGCGGTCAGCCCTACGGCGTCGTCGGCGCCGTCAACAGCGCTCCCGGCTTCGGTCTCATCGGCGTCACCAACGTCGCCGGTACCGTCGGCTTCGCCGGCGCGGCCTTGGTGTCAGGCGCCATCGCCGGGCAGTTCGCTGGCCCCGTCAACATCTACAACGGCGGCGGGGGCGCTCCCGGCAACCTCTACATCCAGGGCAACTACACGGCGAGTGGCACGAAGAGCGCGGCGGTGCCGCACCCGGATGGGACACACCGGCTCTTGTACTGTGTGGAATCGCCCGAGGCGTGGTTCGAGGACTTTGGGGAGGGGACGATCAACGGGGGGAACGCGAACGTCACGCTCGACGCGGACTTCGCGGCGGTGGTGGACACAAGCAAGCTGCACGTCTTCGTCACCCCGCACGACACCACCCATCACCTCGCGGTGACAGCGCGAGCAGGCAGTGGCTTCTCGGTCGGGGCGGCGCCGAGCACCACCGCCGCGCCGGGGACGAAGGCAAGCGACTTGAGCGGCACGTTCAGTTACCGGGTGGTGGCGAAGCGGAAGGATGTGGCAGCGCCACGGCTGGCGAAGTTCGACTTGCCACAGGAGATCAAGGCCGCCGCCCCCTTGGTGATCCCAACGGTGCCGAAGGATGAGAAGAAGCCAGCCAACGCGGTGGTCGCCCCGCCGCCATCAGCGCCGGAACCGCCAAAGGTCGACAAGGATAAGCAAGGCTAAGGAGAACGGGAGAGCTGCGAACCGCCCCCGATCCCTCTCCATTGCTGCCAAGCGGGTGTCCTTTGGGCAAGTGAGAGGGGTCGGGGGTGAGGTTTGCTATGTGTCAATCATAAGCGGGCGCACGATCCGCCCGTCGTCGTATGGGTGAAGTGCCATGAACCATTCGCCCTGACCAAAATCGCACCCTGCCTCTTGCAGCGCGTGCGCTTCATGCGGAGTTTCGATGCCTTCGGCGACGACCTGCATCCCCACGGTGTGCGCGAGCGTCATAACCGCGCCGACGATTGCCCGCCCGGTTTCGTCCGCGAGCATCTCGATTACTGTACGGTCAATCTTCAGTACATCAATGGCGAAGCGCCGCAGAAACAGGAGGGAGGTATTCCCGGCGCCGAACTGATTCACCTGCACCCGCGTGCCGATCGCATGCAGGCGGCGGAACAATGCGGATGCCGCATCGGGATGGTCGAGGACGACCCGTTCGGCGAATTGGAGGATGAGGGAGTGCGGCGCGACGCATGCATGCCGCACGGTCTCGGCGTACTCCCGCACGAAATGCGGATTGACGAAATGCGCGTTGGATACTCGCACGCTGACGGCGAGCGCGCCATTTTCGTGGGACGCATCCTGCCAACGGCGGAGTTGGTGGCAGGCGGTGCGGAGCAGCGCGTGATCCAACGCGGCGCGCACTCCTATCTCGTCCGCGATGGAGAGGAACGATGCCGACGAGAGCGGGCCGAATGCCGGATGCATCCAGCGGAGCCGTGCGTCGAAGTGCGCGACGCGCCCTTTTTGGAGATCAATGACCGGCTCGAAGACGACGTGCATCTGACCGCGCGCCATCGCGTCGCGGAGGTCGCGCCCGAGGAGATCAGTCGCGTGCGCGCGCGTCCGCATTTCCGCATCGGCAACCGCATGCTGTCCGCCTCCTTCACGCTTCGCGCGGTACATCGCGGCGTCGGCATCGTGCAGCATGTCGTCGCCACGATCGTACTCCGGCCCGCTGAGGGCGACGCCGATGCTTGCCGTCATGTGGATTTCACGACCATTGACGACAAAGGGCGCCGCAAGCGTTTCACCCAGGCGCATTGCGATTGCCGTTGCCTCGGTCAGTCCGCGCACATTCCCGGCCAGAATCGCGAACTCATCGCCGCCGAGCCGCGCGACACTATCCACGGGGCGCAGCGCGTGTTCGAGCCGCCGGGCGATTGCCGCGAGCGCGCTGTCGCCGGCGGCCATGGCCGAGGCTGTCATTGACGGTCTTGAAATGGTCGAAATCGAGGAAGAGGAGGGCGAATCCGTACCGTTCGCCGCGTTTGGCGCGGCTGAACGCATGCACGAGCCGCTCCATAAAGAAGCCGCGATTCGGGAGGCCGGTCAGCGCGTCGTAGTGCGCGGCCCGCACGAGTTGCGTATCGGCGCGCTTTCGTTCCGTAATATCGGTGAACGAGGTAACGGCCGCATATGGGTCGGGCGCATCGTCGCGAAATAATGGTTGAGCGTTGACCG
>JBPCPB010000368.1:0-3345 GCA_050999735.1 Thermomicrobiales bacterium
CTCCGAACTGCGAATTCCCACCTCATTGCTCATTGCTCATTGCTCATTGCTCCGCGCGAAAGCGCGGCTATGCGGGTGATCGCGGGCGAGGCGAAGGGGCACCGGCTGAAGGCGCCGAAGGGGATGCTGACGCGCCCGATGGCGGACAAGATCGAGGGGGCAGTCTTTTCGATGCTCGCATCGCTGGGGATTGAGTCGGAGCGGGTACTGGATCTCTACGCCGGGAGCGGCGCGGTGGGGATTGAGTTCCTGTCGCGCGGCGCGACGTGGCTCGATGCGGTCGAGCAGCGGCCGGACGCGGTCGCGGTGATCGCCGAAAACCTCGCGCACACGAAGTTTACGGGGAGCGCGCAGGTTCACAAGACCACCGTGCAGGCGTTCCTCGCCCGGCCAGAGATCGGCCCATACGACACGGTGATGATGGATCCGCCCTACGCCGATCCGGGAATCGCGGCGATGATGGACCTCGTCGCGTCACGCGCGCCGGAGCGCGGCATTCTGCCCGGCGCGGCGCTCGTGATTGGCCATTCGCCACGGGTTACATTGCCCGCGCGGGTACGGAATTTCGGACTGGTGCGCAAGCGGTGCCACGGCGATTCCTGCTTCTCAATTTATCAGGAGGGACATATCACAGAACCGGAGGGCGTGCCGGACGTTTCTCTAACAGAGAAGGATGGTGAAGCGTGACGGTCGCGATCTTCCCGGGGACATTCGACCCGATCACCAATGGGCATGTGGACGTCGCTCTCCGCGCGGCGCGATTGTTCGACAAAGTGATTATCGGTGTCAACGATGCCGGTGACCGATCGAGCAAGAAGCCGCTCTTCACCGCCGATGAACGCGTCGTGCTGGCCGCAGAGGCGCTGGCGCACGCACCGAACATCGTCGTTGACAGATGGGATGGGCTGCTCGTAGAGTACGCGCACCGCGTGGGAGCGCAGGCCATTATTCGTGGCCTGCGCGCGGTCTCCGACTTTGAGTACGAATTGGGTATGGCGCACGTTAACCACACGTTGAACGACGCCGTGGAGACCGTTTTCCTGATGACGAGTTCGGCGTATTCATTCATTCATGCGAACCTGATTCGCGAGGTGGCGCTCCTCGGCGGTGACGTGAGTGGACTTGTGCCGCCGCATGTGAGCCGCGCCCTTCGGGAGAAAGTGGCGCCGCTCCGGTAGGTGGGCATGCGGCTTGCTAGGGAGGCACAAGGATCGAGTGGAACAACAGGGTGGAGGGGGCGGAGTGGCGACGGTAGATATTCAATTCCTCATTGACCGGCTGGACGGCATGATGCAGCAGAGCCGCCGCAGTTTCATCGGCGGCAAAGTGCAGGTGGACGAGGGCGAGATGCAGCAGATCATTGACCAGATGCGCGCCTCGGTGCCGAATGAGATCAAGCAGGCCCGCCGGGTCTTGCAGGAGCGCGAGAACATCATCAAGAGCGCGCAGGACGAAGCCGAGCAGATCGTCACGTTCGCCAAACAACAGGCCGAATACCTGACGAGCGAGCATGGCCTCCTGCAGGAGGCGAAAATGCGCTCCGAGATGGTGCTGCGCGAGGCGAGCGATCAGAAAGAGATGGTGCTCACCGATGCGCGCCGGTTCGCGCTCGATGCGATCATCAGCGTGGACGGTGTGCTCGAAGCGCTCGATCATGCGGTCGTCACCAATCAGCGCAATGTGCGCCGCGTGCTGGAGAGCCTGCAAGAGCAACCGGCGCCCCTCGCGCCGTAATCGAGGTGTGAGAGCGTATTGCTTTGTCTTGAATCAGGAGAACAATCGGTGGTGGCGGGCTTTAGCCTGCTACGGTGAGGAAAGGCAGGCTAAAGCCCGCCACCACCACGCTGTGTTGTGCTAACACCCCTGCGAACTGCTCCAAAGATCGAGGATCGGGGACTGAGAGGGCTGATTCCGTGCTGAATGTTTCCCGTAGCCCGATGTTCCGCTCGTGTCGGTATCTTCCCGTATTCATCCTCGCCTGTGTTCTGGTCGCGTGTTCCGGGCCGGGGAGCGATCCGTCACCGCTCGATCCCTCGCTGGCGGCGACGAATACGGTCGCCCGCCCAACTATCGCGCCGACGATGCCGCCCGCCACTCGCACTCCCGTCGTCTTCCCCACACCGCTCCCGACCGTGCCGCCGACGGCAACCGTGCCCGCGCCATCGCCCGTTGGCACCGCTCCGATTCCCACCGCGCCAGCCGTGCCGCGTGCCGCCAGTCCGATCGGTTCGATCGCCGCCGGGTCTCCGCCGCCGACCTTTCCGGCGATCCTGCCGAGCGCCGGGCCGCTCCAGCCGGCGTACCGCATCGCCTTCGTCTCCAATGGCGTGAGCGGCGACGACATCTGGACGGTGGACCCGGACGGCCATCGCCTGACGGACCTTACCCAGGCGCAAAAGGCGAAAGGAAACGACAGCGACCCAGAGTGGTCACCGGACGGCTCGCGGATCGCCTTCGTCTCCGACCGCGATGGTAATGCCGATGTCTGGGTGATGAACGCGGATGGCTCAGGCGCGCGGAATCTGACCCATACGCCGGGTGATGACCTCAACCCCCGCTGGTCTCCGGATGGCACGCGGATCGCCTTTACGACCTTTCGGGACGGTGATGCCGAAATCTATCTCATGACGGCGGATGGCGCGGAGCAGACGAACCTCACGAAAGCGGACGGTGACGATCTGCAACCCGCGTGGTCGCCGGACGGCTCGCGGATCGCCTTCGTCTCCGAGCGTGGCAAACATCCGCGCGCCCTCTACGTTCTTAGCCTCAATGCGCCGAAAACCCCGACGAAGCTCGCCGCCCCGCCCTGCGATCTGGCAAGCCCTGTTTGGTCCGCGGACGGCGCGACGATTGCTGTTGTCGGCTGCGTTGGTGCGGATGGGCAGGGGAATCCGGACCCGCTCCAGCACGTCGTCTATGTCGTCCCGGCGGGTGGTGGCACGCTCGCGGCAGTCAGCGACCCGAAAATGGAGAGCGGTGGGCCTGCGTTCGCGCCGGACGGCAAGACGCTCGCATTCTGGTCCTACCGGACACCGCAGCAGGCGGATATTATCCTGTTCACACTCGGCGCGAACGCGCGACGCGTCATCCAGGCACCGCCGGGGGCCGGGCGTGAACCGGCGTGGTCCGCTGACGGCGTCAGCATCGCCTTTATCGGCGGCGACTTTACGATTGGCAATGTGATTGTTTCGGACAGTTCAGGCCAGATACACAACGTCACCAACCACGCCGCGAATGACCGCTCGCCGCGCTGGTCGCCGCGGAAGTTGCCGTAAACGCAGTCGGCAGTCGGCAGTCGGCAGTATGATTCGTAGCGTGGATTGCAGTATTGGTGGCGGGGGGGGG
>JBPCPB010000438.1:0-4766 GCA_050999735.1 Thermomicrobiales bacterium
GGCATTACTATCCAGAATGGGCAAACGGTCAATGGCCCACTCTTCGATCCGCCCTTTTTCGTCGTCGGCCTGCCGATTACCGAGGCATACTGGACGACGGCAATGGTCGGCGGTGTGGCGAAAACCGTGCTCGTGCAAGCCTTCGAGCGGCGTGTCCTCACCTACACGCCGAGCAACCCGGATCCATTTAAGGTCGAGATGGGCAATGTCGGCCAGCAGTACGTGGCGTGGCGGTATGGGGGATAGTCGGCAGTCGTCAGTCGGCAGAGGAACCAGCGGAAACCGCCGACTGGCGACTGGCTACTCTTCAATCTCCAATCGCAAGCCGTCGTATGCGAAATGGACGCCGGGCGGCAGTTTGGCGTCATCCTCGGCATGGAGCACATCGTCGCTCATGTGCGTGAGATAGGTGCGGATCGGCTGTACATCCGCGATCACCTCAAGCGCTTCGGCGATGCTCAGATGCACTGGATGCGGCTGCGCGCGGAGTGCATTGAGGACGAGCAGATCGAGATCGCGCAAGTGATCACGCGCGGCGGGCGGCACCTGCGCGGCATCCGTGACGTACGCAAAGCGTCCGAAACGGAATCCGAGGACGGTCGTGCGGCCGTGCGGGACGGGAACCGGCACGATCTCATGACCGTTGATCGCGAATGGGCCATCAATGCGATGCAGTGCGAGGGCGGGCTTGCCGCCAAAGAACGGCAGCGGTGGATCATCGAAAATATAGGCGAAGCGTTGATGGAACGCCGCTTCGACCGTCGCGTCCGCATAGACCGGAATTATTTGCTGCTGGAGGGAATTAAAGGCGCGCATGTCGTCCAACCCGGCGGTGTGGTCGGCGTGCGCGTGCGTGAAGACTAGAGCGTCCACATGCGTCAACCCGACCGCGAGCGCCTGCAATCGCAACTCCGGAGAGGTGTCAATCAGGAGGCCCGTGCCATCCGCGAACCGAATCCAGACCGAGCAGCGGGTCCGGCGGTCGCGGGGGTCGCTCGACGCGCTCGCGCGGCTGATTCGACCGATCGCCGGGACGCCCGTAGACGTCCCGGTACCAAGAAAGGTCAGCGTCGCCACACGCGTACCGAAGCAATGAGCAATGAGTTGAAAGTAACAAGTAACAAGTAACAAGAGCCTCGGGCCATCGCCTTGTTACTTGTTACTTTTGACTTGTTACCCATTGCTCATTCCTCATTGCTCATTAATCCGCCGCGACGCTGTTGGGATCGTCCATGACTTCTTCGAGACGCTTGAGCGCGCGCCCGAGATCGGTCTGCTCCTGCGCGTTGAGGCTGCCGATGATTCGCGTCAATTCTTCGTCGCTGCGATGGCGCAACCGTTCCATCAACTGCTCACCCTTCGGCGTCAGCACATTGAGGACGACGCGGCGATCGGACGGGTCGTCTTCGCGCTTGACGAGGTCCTGCCGCACGAGCCGGTCCACAATGCCGGTGATCGTCGGCGTCGAGACCGCAAGATGCCGGGCGAGGACACCGACCCGGAGTGCGCCATTCTCCCGCAGCAGCATGAGCACTTTCATCTGCGGCATGGTAACATCGAGGTCCATCCACGCGCCGCTCGCGTCGCCCATGACGCGGGTGATGATCGAACGCAGCGATTGGACGATTTCCTGGGACTTTGGGGTTGATCGCGTTGCCATTGGCCACACTCCTTAATCTACAAGGCCCACTTCCCGCAATGGCACTGAAGACGGCATAAGCCACTACGACAAAACAAATGTTCAGTGCGATGGGAGTACCACACGCATCTTCAGCAACTACGTACGTAGATTGTTATACCACACGAAAAACACACACGCAAGAGATGGAATCATATCACGCACGCGAGCGGCGTCGCGCGGATTGCTTTTATGCCCATAAGCACATCGCCAACGCATGCAATAATCGGTCATGCGAAGGAGAATGAGAGAGCATGTGCGCTTCACCGCATCACCGCACGACCGCGTTGACGCGCTGAAAATGCGTGCTAGGCTAAAGAGGGCGGATTTGGATGGATTTCGCGCGCATTGGGCAGATACGGTGGGCCGGTGCAAGGAGACGAACGAGCGCACAGCAGCGAGCCGAGCGGACAGGGTGAGCGACGGTGGCTGACCATCCGTGACGCATGCGCACTGCTCGGTGTGGATCAGTCCACATTGCGGCGGTGGAGCGATGCCGGGAAGGTGCCGGTCTTTCTCACCCCCGGTGGCCACCGGCGCTACGCGGAGGAGGATGTGCGCGCGCTCGCGAAGGGTACGGCGCGTCCGCGCCGCCGGATCAGCAAGCAGGCACTCACCGAAGCATCTCTCTCGCAGTATGCGCACGATCATTACGTCACGGATGTCCGCCAGCGGCCGTGGTACAACGAGTTTGATGCGGACGCGCTCGCGGAGCACCGGCGGCGTGGATTGGCGATGGTGGATCTCGCCGTCCGCTATGTGTCGGGGCGCGCGGATCGGACGGACATTCTCGCCGACGCGTGCGCGATCGCCCGCGAGTACGGGCGGGATAGCGCCAGCCACGGCTTTGGCATCAGCGACGCCGTGCAGATATACCTCCGCGCGCGCACGCCGATCATCCAGGGCGTTATTCAGTTCCTCGATCAGGGCGCAATCTCATCCGCCCGCGCCGGTCGTATCTTCACCGATGTCGTCGAGTTCATGGACCGCACGATGAGCGCGATGATGCAGCAATATGAGCACGATCTGCACGCACTGCATCGCGACGCGCTCGCGGATGAGTAGCATGTTCCAGTAGCGTAGGCTTCAGCCTGCGTCCTTTCCCGGTAGCGCGGGCTTTCCAGCCTGCGAGAGTGATACAGGGACGCAGGCTGAAGCCTACGCTACTGGCGTTACCTTCTCCAACGCAGCGGCGAGCGCGGCGACGACGCCATCGAGGGTACGGGTGCGGTCGCGCGTCTCCGGCGATTCCTTACCGATTGGTGTCTCCGCGATGAACTGATAGAGGCCCGCCGCGCCCTGAAAGATGTTCGGAGTCATGCCGAGGCTGGCAAACGTCGCGGCGATCTCCTCCATCTCACCGACCCAGCGATATGCCTTCGGCGGCATCGTCGGCACGGCGCGTTGGAGCCAGCCGAGCACGTCCGGCGTGCTTTGCTCCTGCTCGGCGCGGAGTGTTTCCTCCAAGCCCATCCGTTTGGCGGCGACGAGCAGTTCCGTGCCGAGCGCCTGCAACCCCTTCGTCAGCGCGCCGTAGCACATCTTCAGGCCGGACGCCTTGCCGACCTCACCGTCGAGAACGCGCACATCGAGGCCATACGCATTCAGCGCCGCGAAATCCCCCGCACCGGGACCGGAGGCATAGAAGCGCGTGCCGGGCTGCTTCGGCGGCCCGCCGATGATGCCGACGTCCGCAAACCGGCCACCCGCGCCGGTGATCGTCTCGCCAATTGCTCGCACCGTCTGCGGGGCAATCGCGTTGCAATCCGCGTAGAGGACGTCCACGTTGCGAGCGCGGATCGCGCTCGCGACGCGCTGTGCGACGCCCATCGCCTCAGCGGGTACGAGGATGCAGAGCACCATATCTGCCGCGACGACGAGCTCTTCCACGGTCGGCACGTCTTCGATACCCGCTTCGGCGGCGAGCGCACGGGTGCGCTCGCTCCGCCCATCGAGGCAGGTCAGCATCCGCACGCCATGCCCCCGCAGCACCGCGCCGACGGTATGCCCCATATCGCCGGGACTGAGTAGTCCAATCGTTTGCACGGTCATCGTCGCTCTCCTCTCGTCTGTCTGTTCGGAGGCCATGCTATCACAGAGACGTGGTAGCGCAGGCTTTCCAGCCTGCGTCCCTTTCCAAACCGATTCTTGCTCGTACGTTTCGCAGGCTGCAGCCTACGCTACTACCCGACCGAGGAAATCGAGCACGACCCGGTTGAACTCGGCGGGACGCTCCATATTAACCATGTGCGCGACACCGGGAAAAACGACTTTCCGCGCGCCCGCGATGCCCTGTTCGAGCATGTCCGCCGTCTCAATCACGTCCGGCACATCACCGTCGCCGACGATGACGAGCGTCGGCACATGGATTTCACCGAGCCGCCCGACGGCCGGGGGATCGAGACGCTCGCGCGGCGCGTCAACTTCTGGCAGCCGGTAAAGCGCGCCATTCATCTCAGTAACGCGCTTGCGGACAGAGGGATTCACCTGCGTAGGAGTCCGCTTAGGGCCATCCACCCAGATACGATTTTCCGCTTCGACTGCGGCGTCAATCCCATCCCGCTCCAAAGCCGCATCAACGTCCGCGTATGCACGCTGCATCTCCGCCGAGGGTTGCGTACCGCCGAGGCCGGACGCGACGAGGACGAGCGCCGAGACCATCTCCGGATGCTGGAGCGTGAAATCAATGGCGATGCCGCCACCAATGGATAGCCCGACGACATGCGCCCGCGTGATACCGAGCGCCTGCAACAGGCCATACAGATCGCGGGAGGTTGATGACGGCCCCGGCGGCATGACGGACTTGCCGAAGCCGCGAATGTCGTAGCGGATCACGCGATAGTGTTCCGCAAAGTCAGCAAGCTGGTCATCCCACATCCGGCTGTCCGCAATCCCGGCATGAACAAAGACGAGTGGATGCCCCGCGCCCATCATCTCGTAATAGAGGCGCGCGCCATGAACATCCGGGTATCCGGTCGTCGCCTCATTCGATATGGCCATTGACGTGCTCCATTCTTCGTACAATCGAACGTTTTCCAAAGCGATTGAGATACTCTTTCCCGGTGGCGGGGGGGGGGGGGGGGGGGGG
>JBPCPB010000328.1:0-5165 GCA_050999735.1 Thermomicrobiales bacterium
TGACGGTGCGCAACTTATCGAAGTTCGCGTAGGGGATCAGTTCAATCACCTGCGTGTCGGAGATGTCGTCCTTTTGCACGCTATAGACCGAGCCAATCAGCAGATTCGGTTCCACACCGTTCGTGAGCGTCCCGGTGACGACCCGCTGCCCCTGCGCGATCTTCGCGTTCTTGTCCACCTCACGCATCAGCAGCCGTTTCGATTCCTGCCATGCACCGGCAGCGATGCCCTGCTCGCCGCTATCCTGCACGACCGCACTGACATGGATGCTGTCGTCAATGATAAAGGTGACAAGCGCCGTATGCGCCGTCACATCGGTGATGATACCGACCATCAATCCTTCGGGCGATGTGACAGCCATCCCCTTCGCCAAGCCATCGCCTGCCCCCTTGTTGATTGTGCATTCCTTCCGGGAAGACTCGCGATCATTCTTTACGACATCCGCCGCGACGATGTCGTACGTCGGTTGCGCCTGCTGGAAGTCCAGTTGCTGGCGCAACGTCTGCACCTGGCGGTCGAGGTCGGCAAGGCGGCTGTTGTCTACCAGCAGTTGATCCCGCTGCCGAGTGAGCGCATCAATCTGCGCTTGCAGGTCCTCGGTTTTCTGGACGCCGCCGCGCGCGACGCCGAGGCGGTCGCCCACCGCCTTGGCCCGCTCCTGCCACGAGGCAAGGACGCTCGACACGCCGCCCTTGATCGGGTCAAAGGCGTGCTGCGAATCGAGCAGAATGATCAGGAGCGTCAGGCCGATAAAGGTCGCTATATAGAGCCAGGGGCGCCGACGCGAGCCGAACGACGTGATCATCGTCGCCTCCGCATGCTAATAGGGCCGCCGGAGTTCCTGGCCTCCGGCAAGCGCGCGATGGTAGAGGTGGATGGACTCCGCCACCCGGCCCGTCCCTTCCGCGACGCAGGTCAGTGGGTCTTCCGCTTTATGGACGGGCATACGTAATTCCATTTCCAGCCGCCGTTCGAGGCCGAACAGAAGCGCGCCCCCACCGGCGAGGGTGATGCCCTGCTCCATAATGTCCGCGACGAGCTCCGGCGGCGTCTCTTCGATGCTGCTTTTGACGAGGTCCACAATCGTACTAACGGGACCGGAGATCGCATCCCGCAACTCGACGGACGAAATCTCGATCTCCTTCGGCAAACCGGTCAGAAGATCACGCCCCCGGAGCATCACGCGCCGCTCCTGTTCGAGCGGGTAGGCGCTGCCGGCGGCGATTTTCGCGTTCTCCGCCATCCGCTCGCCGATTACGAGATTGTGGTCACGCCGCGCGTACTGAATGATCGCGTCGTCAATCTCGTCTCCCGCGATGCGGATCGAATTGTTCACGACGATACCGCCGAGGGAGATCACGGCGACTTCCGTCGTGCCGCCGCCGATGTCCACAATCATGCTGCCGACCGGCTCATTGACCGGCAGGCCAGCCCCGATCGCCGCCGCCATCGGCTCCTCGATCGTGTACGCCTCGCGCGCGCCCGCCGAGAGCGCGGCATCCTTCGCGGCCCGCTTCTCCACTTCGGTAACGCCGGACGGAATGCCGACGACGACGCGCGGATGCGGCGCCATCACGCGCTGCGGATGCACCTTCGTGATGAAATAGCGCAGCATCAGCTCGACGGTGTCGAAGTCCGCGATCACGCCATCCTTGAGTGGGCGAACGGCAATGATGTTGCCGGGCGTTTTGCCGAGCATCGCCTTCGCCTCCGCGCCGACGGCGAGCGCGCGCTTCGTGCGCGAGTCAATCGCGACGACCGAAGGCTCCGAAACGACAATTCCCCGCCCACGCACATAGACAAGGGTGTTCGCCGTCCCCAGGTCAATGCCAAGATCGCGGCTGAACGCGCCAAGAAAGTAATCAAAGGGACGGAACATGCGCCGGGTGGCCTCCCCTGCCCACCGTCCGGTGGACATTCACTGCAAACATGCGTATCCCACCTTACGCGTCGGTGCGCCGCGGTGTCGGGTGAGTATACACGATTACCGGACATAATGTGCGGCCGCCGCGGTGAGGTATCGGGCTTATTCTCGGAGAAACCTAACCCCCGGCCCCTTCCCGCGAGGAAGGGGAGCGAACCTCCGCGAGATTGGGGTGTTATGCGGCACGCCCGGATATTCACATTGAGTCACCCCTTCCTCGCGGGAAGGGGCCGGGGGTTAGGTTTCTCCGCCGACTGCCGGGATATGCTATACTCCGGCCCCGGCAGAGATTGGTGCGCCGAGGGGAGAGTGGGCATGGACGACGACGCACGCAAACGCATCCGACGCGCGATGCATGCACGGCAAGCGACCAGCCCGAAACTGCGCGGCCAGTACAAGCGTGCGATTCGTGCCGCCCGGCTGGAACAAGAAACGAAAGGGCAGCCTGATTCCGGCCCACGCACTGCGCGCGTCCGGCAGACGGAAGCGATGCCGACGGTCGTGCCGCCTCCGACGAAGCGCAAAAGCCCCGCGCGCTGGGTAATCGCCCTCGCGGCGCTGCCGATCCTTCTGCTCCTCGCGGTCGGCGCCTACGCGCTCAACCTCATCGTCCATACCGAACGGGCCGCGAACAAAATCGTTGCCAGCCCGCTCCCGCGGGGTCCGGTTGTTGTTGTGGCAACCGCCCCCCCGCGGCCCACCAATACGCCCAATCCATTGGGCACGATTGCGCCGCTCCCGACCGTCCCGGCGACTGCGGTGGCTCAGACAACGGCAATCCCGACCGACCCGCCGCCAATCAATTTCGACCGCAAGGACCCCTTCACGATCCTCATGCTCGGTGTGGATACCCGCGAGGGTGACACCGACCCGTCACGCTCCGACACAATCATTCTTGCCTATGTTGACCCACTGGAGAAGCATGTCAATCTGCTCTCTATCCCGCGCGATTTGCTTGTCACACAAGCGGGCGGTTTTGGGCAGGCGAAGATGTCCGATGTCTACGCGAATGGCGAAGTGAGCAAGTACGTGGACCCGACGCGCGGCGGCATCGCCCTCGTCCGGGATACGATCGAGCAGAATTTCCGCATCCAGATTGACTACTACGCGCAAGTGGACTTCGTCGGCTTCCGAAAGATCGTTGACGCCTTCGGCGGCGTGACCGTGGACAATCCCTATACGCTCAAGGACGATGCCTATCCGACCGAGGATTATCAGTTCACGCGGGTCTTCTTTCCGGCGGGTCTCGTGCATCTCGACGGCGATGAGGCGCTGAAGTTTGCCCGCACCCGGCACGACGATAACGACTTCCAACGGAATCAGCGCCAGCAGCAGGTGCTGCTTGGCATCCGCCAGCAGGCGCTGCAACTCAACTTATTGCAGAAGGCGACCGGGCTGATAGATACCCTCGGCGATTCGGTGCGCACTGATTTCCCGCGGGGGAATCTCAACAGCAACTGGATTGGCTTCGCGAAATTCGGCGCCGATCTTCAGGGGAACGCGATCCAGCAGTTCACGCTCACCGATCTGTTACGTGATACCTACATCAACGGCACCTATTACGCGACGCTCGACTGGAATGTGGCGATCGCCCGCGCCAAGCAATTCTCCCCGAAGGAGAACCGGGACAGCATCGCCGCGCAAGCCAACGCGGGGGTTAATACGAATGCAAAGGTCGTTGTGGAGAACGGCACGCGCAACGGCGGCTTCGCCAATCGGTGGTCCACGACGCTCCAACAGCAGGGGTATGCGAGCGCGACCTTTATTGACGCGCCACCGACGATCAAGGGCAATGTGCCGAAAACGAAGATTCTCTACTTCTCGCCGGAGAATGAGAAGACCGCCGTGGCGCTCGCCAAAACGCTCGGACTGAACCCGAACAGCGTGGATGGCAACACGAAACGGCCCACCGAGGGCGGTACCGCCGACATCCTGATCCTGCTCGGCGACGATACGAAAGAACCCGGCCCCGCACCGGCATGCTGCTAACGGGGAAGGACTAAGGACTAAGAATCTTGCGCTCGTCGCTTTTTTCGTAACGTTTGTTGTCCCTACCGTTGCCACGCAGGCCGATGCTGGCTAATCCCACTTAGTCCTCAGCCCTAAGTCCTTAGTCCTTCCCCGTCCCCCGTTAGGGGAATGTCCACGTCACGCTCGTGCCGGTGTGAATGCGCAGAATTGTTTCGCCGAGGATGTCCGCGACGGAGAGTTGCGTGATGATTTCCGGGAGGCCGTCCGCCGGGAGCGGGATCGTATCGGTGCAGACCACTTCCTGAATCGGGCTATGCCGCAGCCGCTCCAGGGCGGGGCCGGAGAAGACGGGATGCGTGCAGGCAGCATAGACAGCGGACGCGCCGTGCTCGACCGCCGCGCTGGCCGCGTGGCAGATGCTGCTCGCCGTATCAATCTCATCGTCCACGATCAGCACTGGGCAGCCCGCGACGCTGCCGATGACATTCAGTACCTCGGACTGATCGTCGTTGCCGATCCGGCGCTTCTCAATAATCGCGAGCGACGCATCAACGAGCGTTGCAACATTGCGCGCGCGCTTCGCGCTGCCGAGATCTGGCGCGAGGACGACGAGGTTCTTCAGCCGCTTCTCGCGGAAATAGTCGCCGATCAGGAACGAGGCGGTCAACTCATCCACCGGGATATTGAAGAAGCCCTGAATCTGCCCGGCGTGGAGATCGAGCGCCAGCACCCGATTCGCCCCGGCGACCGAGATCATATCCGCAAGGAGCCGCGCGGTAATCGGCACGCGCGGCTGGTCCTTTTTGTCCGTGCGGCCATAGCCAAAGAAAGGCAACACGGCCGTAATCCGCCCCGCCGATGCTCGTTTCAGCGCGTCAATCATGATAAGCAATTCCATGATCGAGCGGTTGATCGGGCGGCAGAGCGGTTGGACGACGAAGACATCGTTCTCGCGCACGCTCTCAAGGATGCGGACGAAGATATTCTCGTTCGAGAACTCGAAGACCTCGGCACGGCCCAGCGGGATGTCAATCGCGCGACAGATGCGCTCGGCAAGCACTGGGTTGGCGTTCCCCGTGAAGACGCGCAACTCGCCGTATACACTGCCCATTGCGCATCTTCCTTCCACTAGCATGGTAGCGTAGGCTTCAGCCTGCGTCCCCATCCCCGGTAATCTCCGGTAGTCCCCGGTAGATGGCACAGATGATCTATTCTGTATTGGTGGGGGAGGGGTTGTCCCGCCGTCCTGGGGTTGCAGGAGGAATCCCGC
>JBPCPB010000441.1:0-5329 GCA_050999735.1 Thermomicrobiales bacterium
CATCTTGACAGCGGCGCGTCCGTGCCGTAAGGTAATGCCACGCTGCGGAGGCGTAGCTTAGTGGCTTAAAGCGCTGCCCTGTCAAGGCAGAGATCGCGGGTTCGAAACCCGTCGCTTCCGCCAAATCATCATCCGGGCCGCTAGCTCAATTGGCAGAGCAGCTGACTCTTAATCAGCGGGTTACAGGTTCAAGTCCTGTGCGGCTCACCACCCTTTCTCCAAGTACAGCAAGGAAAGCCGTCCAGATGATGAGGACGGTATTCCCGTATCCAGAGCGCTCGGTCGCGATTTAGGCACGGGTAATTTCGACAGGAGTGCAGCGATGAGGCGTGACCCGCTCAACCCACTACTCTTTCACTACACAAAACGCGAAACGGCTATAGAGAGAATCTTTTTCGATGGGACAATCCGGATGGGGCCGCTGACCCTCACAAACGACCCGGAAGAGAGTGCATTGGGCAGCTTTACGCTCGCCACGAACGATGAGGTGAGTAGTGAAGAGTTTCGTGGCATCCTTGACACCTGCAAACGTATATCTACTAGTCCGGTGCGGCTAGCGTGCTTCACAGAGGAATCGTACAACTGTTATGGCCTAAGAACCGGTATGCACGGCTATGAACACGGACGCATGTGGGCCCAATATGCGGGGATCAACAGCGGAGTAGCCATCGCTTTTGATAAAGATTGCTTGATTGCTAACATGAAGGCTCATTTCGTGGGACGAAAAGGTAGGCCTCTCCACGGGCCTGTCAAATACGTTGAGAGGATCGGTTTTTCCGAAAGCCCATTCCATATGACTGACCACGAAGAAATTAAGGTGCTTGGCTTGGTGGCATATGCTCGCAAGCAGCGCGATACGTTCGCGGAAGAACGGTATCTCCGTAAAACTATTGACTGGCAGGGAGAGCAAGAGTACCGCTTTGTATGGATTGATGACGATGATGAATACTCTAAAGAGGGTGAGTACATCCGCATCTCTGATTGCGTGAAGAGCATTTGTTTAGGAACGCACTTTCCCCCGCCATATATGAGCAACGTCAAGGCGATTTGCGAGCGCTTTGATATACGCGCGTACCGGATAACGCACGAAGCGGGGAGGCGTGACATGGTGCCGATCCGGTGGGTTTAGCCGATAGCGTCGCTAATGGATGGTATACTGATTGTGTGGCCTGGCCCCGTAGGTCAAAGGATAGACCGGCAGCGTCCTAAGCTGCGCGTTGGGGGTTCGAGTCCCTCCGGGGTCACCATTTTGCTTGCGCTTCAAGGAGCGACGGTCGTGCGCATCGGGGGCATGCGATGGAACTACAGATCAAGCCGCATCAGATTTCCCTTTCGTCGGAGTTGCAGGCGTACATTGACCGGCGGCTTGGCCGCCTCGACCGCTTCCTCGACCGTGTGACGGAGGCGCGACTCGAACTGCGGGAGGAACAGCGGCGTAGTGGTGGCCTTCATCACATTGCCCAACTGACGATTGCGACAAACTTCGCCCTCTTGCGCGCCGAAGAAGACGCGGCGGATATGCATGCGGCAATTGACGCCGTCGCAACCAAGATGGAGCGGCAGATTGTCCGCTACCGAAGCAAATGGAAGAGCCGCCGTCACGGCCACCATGAGGGCGATGGTTCGCTGCCCGCCGTTGAGCCGGAGATCGAAGTGGCGGATGCGGCGCCGGACATCAATATCGTACGGACGAAGACCTTTTCCGCGAAGCCGATTGATGCCGACGAAGCGATCGAGCAGATGGAACTCCTTGGTCACGCCTTCTTCGCCTTTATTGATGCCCGGACGGGCGCCGTCAATGTCGTTTACCGGCGGCGCAATGGTGGCTACGGTCTGTTGCAGCCCGCAGTGTAGTCGGCATCGAGACCGGGAACGGGAATAGTGGCCCCGCTGGTGCGTTTCAGTTGCACGGTGGTTCGTGAGACGCACGTCGGAGGCGACGTTTGACACAAACAGCGGCACGCAGTGACAGTGAGACTGGAACACTGATCGTCGAAGAGACCGTGTTTGACGCGCTCCGCGATGCGTGGGACGCGCTTTTGCCGACCGCCATCACGCCTTTCCCATTCCAGTCCATTGGCTGGGCCGAAGCGTGGTATCACGCGCTCGGCGGCGATGCTACGCCGCGCATTCTCGCGATTCGCGACGAGGCGGGGAGACTGATCGGCGTCGCGCCGCTGGTCGTGCGGCAGACGGCGCTCGGCCGCACCATGCAATTGATCGGTGGGGACGATGTGACCGATTACCTGGACATCGTCGCCGCCGAACGTGACGTGCAACGGGTCTGGGCGGCGGTCACGGATCATCTATTGCGCGTCCGGGAAACGTGGGACGCGATTGACTTGCATTGCGTGCCGCAATGGTCGCCATCACACGCGACCGTGGCGGACTTGCTCGCCAGGACGATGCCGGTCCGCATTGTCCAGGAGGAAGTCTGCCCCGTTGTCCGGCTTGGCGGATCGTTCGAGGCGTACCTGCGGGGATTGCCGAAGAAAGAACGGCACGAAATCAAGCGCAAGGCGCGCAACTTCGCGCGCGATGCGCCCTCGGGCACGTTGCGTATCCTCACTGCGCGGGATGAGGCGCTGGCCGCATTGCCGGACTTCTTCCGTCTCCATCGTCTCAGCGCGCCGGACAAGGAACGCTTCCTTACGCCCGCCGTCGAGCAATTCTTTCGCGCGATGACGGCGGCAATGGCGGACACCGGCTGGCTCCGCCTCTATCTGTTGGATATTGACGATACGCCAGTCGCCGCGATGTATACCTTCGCGGCGGACGGACAGCTTCTCGTCTATAATTCGGGGTTCGACCCGGCATTCGCCCGGATCAGCATTGGGATGGTCCTGACCGGGATGGTGATCGCGGACGCGGCAAATAGCGGCCTGACGCTCTGCGACTTCCTACGCGGCAATGAGGCGTACAAATACCGGTTTGGCGCGTCCGATACACCGATCTGGCGTCTGATTGCCGCCGGTGACCGTGACGGCGTGGATCGTGCGGTGGCTGAGACGGAGACGCGATTCATTTTGGCGGCAGACGAACGCGATCTGACCGATACGGAGCGCGCCACGGAGGAACATACATGACGGCGCCGGAACCGTTCAGTTTACCGCCATCCGTGCGACGGGTGGCGATGCTCGCTGTACATACCAGCCCATTGGCGCGCATCGGTGGCCCGAGCGCTGGCGGGATGAATATCTATGTCCGCGAATTGGCGCGCGAACTGGCGGCGCGCGGCGCGCGGGTGGATATCTTCACCCGGCAGGAGCGGGAGGATACGCCACCCCTGACCGTACTCGAACCGGGCGTCTGCCTCGTCGCCTTGCCGTGCGGGCCGTTCGGCGATGTCGAGAAGATCTCGCTCGTGCCGTACTTGCCGTCGTTTGCCACGGCGGTTGATGCCTGGTCGTCCGAGAACCGGCGGACGTATGATTTGATTCATGCCCACTACTGGCTTTCGGGCATCGTCGGCGACGCGCTCCGCTGCCGCTGGGATGTGCCGCTGCTGATGACTTTTCACACGCTCGCGTTGGCGAAGAACAGTGTCGCCCGTTCAGCGTCGGAGAACGAGGCAACGCAGCGCATCGTCGCGGAACGGCGGCTGATACACAGCGTTGACGCGGTGATGGCCTTCAATCCGCAGGAAAAGGCGGAGATGACGTGGTACTACCGCGCCGAACCCGGCAAAGTCTGTGTCGTCCCGGCGGGAGTGGATACGACGCGCTTCCGGCCCGGCGACCGCGCCGAGGCGCGCCGATCGCTCGATCTGTCGCCGGATGATCCAGTGATCCTCTTTGTCGGTCGGATTGATCCAATCAAAGGGATTGACGTGCTCGTTGACGCGCTCTGCGGGCTGCGCAGCGAGATGTGGCTGACCGCGCCACCACGTCTCTTACTCGTCGGTGGCGGGGAAGGCGAACCCGCTTTTGAGACACTGATTGCCCGCGCGTCCGCGCAAAACTTGTTGGATCGCATTGATTTTGTCGGCTCTGTCCCACACACCGATTTACCAATCTATTATCGAGCGGCGGACGTCGTCGCAGTCCCCTCGTTTTATGAATCGTTTGGCCTTGTCGCCGTGGAAGCAATGGCCTGCGGCACGCCGGTCGTCGCCTCGCGCGCGGGTGGTCTCGCCTTCACCGTGGATGATGGTCAGACGGGTTACCTCGTGCCGCACAACGATGCCGACGCGCTCGCGGCACGGCTCTACGCGGTGCTGACGGATGCACCGTTACGGGCGCGTCTCGGTGCGCAGGCGACCGTCGCGGCGCAACGATTCGCGTGGCCGGTCGTCGCCAGCCGCGTCGTCCATGTCTATGACCGGCTGATCCGTGGCTTTCGGATGGATCTCTGTAATGAAGCGCCATCGCGTGGCGCGATGATGACGGGCGGCTCGTAGAAAACTGGTGGAGCAGGCTTTCCAGCCCGCCGTCCGCGGTAGCATGACCGCGTAGTCGAGGACGTTCGGCATTCGCTGCGTTGGTATGAAGGGGTGGCGCGATGGTGACGGGAGCGCATGACCGACCCTGTGATCCCGCGTCGCCGCAGCAACGGACGCGCGACCTGCGTATCCTCAATGCCGTGGCGGAGGCGCTCAACAGCGCGTCCGATGTCCGCGAAGCATTGCAGCGCACTCTCGCCCTCGTCGCCGACCTCCTGGGGCTCGAGACCGGGTGGGTATGGCTGCTCGACCCGGAGACGCATCACTTCTACAACGCCGCCGCGCAACACCTCCCGCCCTATTTGCAAGAGCCGGTGCGGATGACCGGCCACCCTTGCTGGTGCATCCAGGCATTCCAACGCGGGAAACTGACGCCCGAGAACATCGACGTGATGGAGTGCAGCCGCCTGCGCCCGGCCGTGCAAGCGCAAGCGGTCGAACTAACGCGGGGACTGCGCTATCATGCCAGCATCCCGCTCTCCTTCCGGGGCACGCCGCTGGGCATCATCAATGTCACGAGCCCCGCATGGAGACAACTGACGCGCGAGGAGTTGCGCCTCCTTTCGACGATCGCCAAGCAGGTCGGCATCGCTATCGAACGCGCCCGCCTGGCGGAGGAGAGTACGCGCCTCGCGCGCGCCGAGGAACGCGCCCGCATTGCTCGGGAGATTCACGATACTCTCGCGCAGGATCTGACGGCGATCGCGCTGCACATCGAGGGTGGTCTCAATCATCTGGAGCGCGATCCCCCGCGCGCACGAGAGCGGCTGGAGCAGGCGTTGACGCTCAGCCGCGCGAGTCTCGAGGAGGCGCGTCGCTCAGTCCTCGACCTGCGCACGCTACCCCTGGCGGGAAAATCCCTCGCCGAGGCGCTCGGTGCGATGGGGC
>JBPCPB010000443.1:0-10225 GCA_050999735.1 Thermomicrobiales bacterium
CCCCCCCCCCCCCCCCCCCCCCCCGATGCCGTGAACGCGACGATGGTCCAATTTCCGAACGGCAGCGCGCAGATTATCGCGTACCAGGCGCGCCCGAAGACGGGCAGCGGCCCCTTCCCGGCCGTAATCGTTATTCACGAGAATATGGGGCTCACGGATCACATCAAGGATGTCACGCGCCGCCTCGCGAAGGAAGGATTCGTCGGTCTCGGAGTGGATTTCCTCTCGCGCAGTGGCGGGACGATGGCCTTCAATACGCCGCAGGATGTCACCGCCGCGATCAACAAACTGACAGATGAGCAAATCATCAGTGATGTTTCGGCGGCAATCACGTATCTCACCGGATCGGGTGTTGGTGCGCCGAAGGTTGGCGTTGTCGGGTTCTGCTGGGGCGGTCGGCGCTCGCTGCTCGCGGCGGAAAATGACAAGGGGCTGAGCGCCGCCGTCGTCTACTACGGCCCGATTACCCCACCGGACAGTGTGCAGACCGATGATACACTCGCCGACGCGGCGAAGGATATGTGCCCGGTGCTCGGCAACTTTGGCGCGCTCGATCCGATCATCCCCGCCGCGAAGATTCAGCAGCTGCAACAAGCATTGCAATCCGCCGGCAAGACGGTGGACTTCAAGATCTACCCGGACGCGGGGCATGCCTTCAATAACGACACACGCCCCTTCACAAACGGCGTCGGTTACGTCGCCGATGCCGCGCAGGATGCGTGGGGCCGCACGCTTGCATGGTACCGGAAGTATCTGGTGTAGGGAAACCTCACCCCCCGGCCCCCTCTCCATTGCGATGGAGAGGGGCCGGGGGTGAGGTTCTCTCTCAGAGCAGATAGAGCACGCCGAAGAGGATCACCCAGACCGCGTCCACGAAGTGCCAGTACATTGTGGCGGCTTCGACATTGAAGTGGTGCTCGCGGTTGAAACTGCCGCGCAGCGAGCGGAAGAAACAAATCCAGATCAGGATGATGCCGACCATCACATGCAGGCCGTGGAAACCGGTCAGTGTAAAGAAGGTCGAGCCGAAGGTGCCACTCTTGAGTGAGAAGGGGGCGTGCGTGTACTCATATGCCTGGCCGCTGAGGAAGGTCATGCCGAGCACGGCGGTGAGGACAAGCCCGATCTGCATCCCCTTGCGGTCACCACGGCGGATCGCGAGATGCGCGCCATGCATCGGCAAAGCGCTCGAAAGCAGGATCGCCGTGTTGATCGTCGGCAGGAGCAGTTCGAGCGGTTCGATCCCTTGCGGCGGCCACTGGCCGGCGCGCACGCGCAGGTAGAGATAGCCGATGATCAGGTTGGCGAAGAAGATCACTTCGGAGGAGATCATGGCAAGCATGCCCCACCAGTTGACGCTCCGCCCCTGCCCCGCGACTTCCGGCTGCGCGAGTGGAGCGCGCCTGAGGTCCTGTTCCGCCGCCCGTGCAACTACCATCGTCCCGTGTCCTTCCTCGTGCTTATGATGAGACGCCGCGTTCGTTTGTCACGGCCCGATTCGCGACAGGCCCAGCGGGGGTCGTATCAACATTGCCACGTTCCCGTACCTGCTGCTCGGTCAGCGTCAGGACGATCGCGCCCTCCTCGATATGGTCAATCGCGGCGCGCGCGAGGTAGCCATACCGCGTCGGAATCCAGCCCGCCTTGACGAGGGGTGAATCCTCCGAAGCCCGCGTGACGCGCCCGACCAACCGACCGTCGCTCGTGATAACGCGCGCGCCCGGCACGAGTTTATCCTCGGCATCGCCACCGCCAAGCACGGGGACGCCGGTGAGCGCCGTCGGGGCGCTCTCACTCCCCTCCAACCCCCACGCGATCATCACGATCAAGACAAGCAGGGCGCCGATGGCTGAGATGACCAACGTGCTGAGAAACCCCACGAACATGACCGTGATACAGCCCGCGAGGATGATTGGCCAGAAACTATTTGGCGGGATGTGGATGTGCTCGTGTTCCTCATCGTGGCCGTGCTCATCCGCATGTCCATCCGTGCTAACAAGCGCCATCCGCCGCGCCTCGTTATCCTGCTCGTATTCCGCACCCTGCACTCTTGTTGCCCTCCCTAAGTCTCAGCACTCAGCACTCAGCACTCGTCCTAGTGTCCGCCGCGCATCCAGTCCTGGTCGTCCGGGTGCTTCTGGTCCCAGAGCGGGCGGCGCGAGCGCACCACCGGCGTCTTGATGAAGTTATATTCCGGCGGCGGCGACGAGGTTGCCCATTCGAGCGTCCAGGCATCCCACGGGTCCGCACCCGCACGCACGCCCTTGCGGAAGGAGAGAACCAAATTGATGATGAACAAGAGGGCGCCGAGGGCAATCGTGAATGCGCCGATGGATGCGATGAAGTTATAAAGATTCCAGCCGAGGCCCTCGTGATAGGTCCACTGGCGGCGCGGCATGCCGAGCAGGCCGAGCATATGCATCGGGAAGAAGGTCAGGTTCAGGCCGATGAAGACGAGCCAGAAGTTCCAGCGGCCCAACTTCTCGCTCAACATCCGCCCGGTTATCTTCGGGAACCAGTAATAGATGGCAGCGAAGATGCCGAGTACCGTACCGCCGAAGAAGACGTAGTGAATGTGCGCGACGACGTAGTAGGTATCGGTGATCTGCCAGTCGAATGGCACGACGGCGAGTGAAACACCCGAGAGGCCACCGATCGGGAACATCAAGAGAAAACCGACCGAGAAGAGCAGCGAGGTCGTCGTGACGATGCTGCCGCCCCAGAGCGTCGCCGTCCAGTTGAAGACCTTCACGGCGGTCGGGATGGCGATCAGCGTCGTTGAGGAGGCAAAGAAGGCGAGCGCGACATCCGGCAGGCCGGTCGCGAACATGTGATGCACCCAGACGATGAACGAGAGGAAGCCGATTGCCACCGACGACCAGGCGATGAAGATGTAGCCGAAGATTGGCTTCCGGGAGAAGACCGGCAGGGTTTCCGAGACGATACCGAAAACGGGCAGGATGAGAATGTAGACCTCCGGGTGCCCGAATGCCCAGAAGAGATGCTGCCAGAGGAGCGGATCGCCGCCATTCTCCGCCTTGAAGAAACTGGTACCGAGGTGCCGGTCGAAGAGCAGGAAGATCGCCGCCGTTGTCAGGCTCGGCAGCGCGAAGAGGAGGAGGAAGTTCTGGACGAGCGTCGTCCAGACGAAGAGGGGCAGGCGATTGAAGCGCAGGCCGGGGCAACGCATTTTCAGCGTCGTGATAATCACATTGATCGAACCGGCAATCGAGGAGATGCCGAGGAGCGTCAGCCCGGCAGCCCAGAAGTCCATGCTCCGACCGGGGTTGAACTGCGGCTCGGTCAGCGGGGCATAGGCGAACCAGCCGGAATCGGGCGCGCCGCCGAGGAAGAAACTGCTGTTGAGGAAGAGGCCACCGAAAAGGAGCATCCAGAAGCCGAAGGCGTTCATGCGCGGGAAGGCCATGTCCCGCGCGCCGATCATCAGCGGGATGAAGTAGTTCGCGAAACCCGCGAACACCGGGATGATGAAGAGAAAGATCATCGTCGTGGCGTGCATCGTGAAGACCTGATCGTACTGCGACGGGGTGAGCACGGTGCCGTTCGGCTGCGCGAGTTGGACGCGAATGAGGAGCGCCTCGATCCCGCCGACGATGAAGTAGAGAACGCCCAGGAAGATGTACATGATGCCGATCTTCTTGTGATCAACCGTCGTCATCCAATCCCAGATCACCGCACCGGCGCTTTTGCCCGGCGCGTAGGTCGGTGGGGGAGCGATGGAAACACCGGGCCGTGTGATCGTCGCCATACAACAGAACTCCCTTTGCTACGCGGGTCGCGGGTTCGATTCCGACTTCGACTCCGATTATTTGAGACTTTGCAGATACGCGACAACTTTCCGAACGGTATCGTCGTCGTACTGCGGGATAATCATCTTGTTCTCCGGCTTCACTTCCTGGGGGTTGTGAATCCAGCGCGTCAGATTCTGCTGGTTATTCTCCAGCGTGCCCGCTGCAATGTATTGACGGGTGCCGATATGGGTCAGGTTTGGCCCGACCTTGGCATTCAGATTGGTGCCGTTGATCGTATGGCACGCGATGCAGGCGACGCTGGCATTCTGCACGAGGTCGCGACCGTCAGCGGCAAGCCCGGTCTGATCGCTCACGGCGGGCGCCTGCTGCTGCTTGACCCAGGCATCGAATTCGGCACGCGGCTGGGCGACGACGATGAAGTTCATATTCGCGTGTTCGGGGCCGCAGAACTCGGTGCATTCGCCCCGGTATGTGCCCGGTTTCTGCGCGCTGATCCAGAGCGTATTATCGTGGCCGGGGATGGCATCCCGCTTCCCCGCAAGCGATGGCACCCAGAAGGAGTGGATGACATCGGCGGAGCGCAGATCAATATGCACCGGCTCATCGAGGGGGATATGCAGCTCGTTGCCGGTGACAATGTTCATCCCCTGGTAGTCGAACTCCCACCACCACTGATGGCCCGTCACCGTGACGCGCATCGTCGTGCCCTTCGGCTCCGAGATATTGACCATCGTCGTCAAGGTAAGGACGAGCAGGACGACGAGGATCATCGCGGGGGCGATTGTCCAGGCAATTTCGATGCGGGTATTGCCACTGATCTGCACGGGATCGGGATCGCCCGCTTTGCGGCGGAAGCGAATCAGCGAGGCGATGACGACCCCTCCGACCAATGCCTCGATGACGATGGACATCCAGAACATAATCCACCAGAGGCGGTTGACCGTTTCTGTGGGGCCGCTGGCGGGATTGAGCGGCGAGTGATTGCCGCCCCATGTACAGGCGGAGAGGAAGATGGGCAGGACGAGTGCGAGCAGCAGCGAGAGCGATGAACGTCGGGACGTTGAGGGCATCAAACGAGATCCGCGCATCATGAAAGTGTCTCCCCCGAATCGCGCCATTGCGAAGGGCTTCATGCTAGCACACGACCGTCATCACCGTCGATGAAGGTTCTTCTCCGGGACCGGGCGCTCGTGTCGCGGAGCGAGACCGTGTGCGAGCCGTAGACTGTTGAGGGAATGATAGGAACGTCGCGCACTCGTGTCAAGGATCGCTCGCGCCGGATATGCGGCGCCATCGCCGCCGTAACGACCGATGCTAGGCGACCACTACCAGCGGGAAGTCTCGATAGAGTTTCAGTGGCACATACCAGATGATGGAGCGACCATCTGTCTGGGTCTGTTGCCGTCGTACGGCGTCCGCGAGTTCGTCCACCATCTGGATAAGGCGCTTCATGTCGCGTGCGGAGAGATAGAGAGCGCCCGTAGCGTTGTCTCTCCGCGCGGGGATACCCTGGACGGTGATCTCGAAGCCCTCGAAGCGGTAGCGGCGGGCAAGGCGCACATCCGCGACATCCTCGGAGGTGCCCGCAATGCGCCTCCCCATGTGCGGGCCGATGACGCGGGTGATCGTCGTCTCGGGCATATTCATCGCCGCGCTCTCCGTTTCTTCTCGGTGATCCACAAGTGTACGAGCGGCCGGTACATCGTCACCACGACAACGGTGGTATCTTCATCATCATACTGCACCGCGACATGGAGCCATCGCCCACGAAAGCGAGCGTCCTGCCTCAGGCTCGCCACCACATCGCAGAAAAGCCATCGCCCGCTCTCTTCTCGATATTCGATCACATCACCGTGGAGCATGACGTATTCGGCATCCGGGAGGGCAATCCCTTCGTCCGCATGTTCGTCGGAATGTTGGAGATGGATTTCGTAATCACCGATCGCGACAGCGGCGCGGATTGCGGCAATGGCCTGCTCATCCCACACTGGCGCCGTTCGTCATTTTGGTGTCAGCGCCCGGCTGTGGATGGCGTTGCGGGAGAGGAAGACGCTTGCGAACGAAAACGCCGATGTACTCATCGAACTTCGCGAGCGCCGCGTTGATGGCGGCGTCGAGCGTGGCCCCTGCCGCTTCGACGTTAAACTCCGGCAGCGTGACGACATAATCGGCATGTTCGTTATCGGGATCGCGGATTCGCGCCTCGATACCCGTCCCCATCCATGTGCGGATTTCTTCATCGGTCATCATCGTGGGAGGCTCTTTCTCCGGGACCGGGGCGGCCGAGCGAGACCGTGTGCGAGCCGTAGACTGTTGAGGGAATGATAGGAACGTCGCGCGCAAGTGTCAAGGATATGCACGAACCGCAGCGATATTGCCCGATCTGACAGTATGAATATTTTGCGCGGAGCGTCCACTACCTGTCTTGCGGCGTCAAAACGAAAGGTATCCCCTTCGATTGTCATCAATACGGTCGGATCGCTATGACAAGGTATGGAGCCATTCATCCGCCACCGCACGCGTCGGATCCTGCGCTGTTCCCATCCATCCTATTCGTGATCCTGTGGCAACAAGTTGATCCGGCACGATCGCTCGACGATAGACGTTTCCCGCACGGTCCACATCGAATCCTTCGGTCAGAACAATCTCCGCACCATCGCTCAACACCTGCCCGACATTATTGCTCGGCACGCCAGATGTCGAGCCGCCAAAACTCCTGGTTCGGGGCCGGGCGCGGAAAGCGACAGTGATTGCCTCCGCAGCGCTTGCGGTCCCTTGACTCGTCAATACCGCAACCGCCGACATTGGCGACTTCATCTCATAGGGCGCTCCGGCGACGACACACATCGGATTTCCATCAAGGAGCGCCTGACCATTCCGATAGGCAAAAACCGACAGATTTCCATCTGCATCACGGAATCCGCCCACGTTCCCCTCACCGAGAATCGGCCCTACCCCCGCCAACATCGGCCACATGTTGCCGCCGCCGTTGCGCTGCACATCAACAATCCAGCCTTTGGTTGGCTGCGCATCCACATCACGAATTTGCTGCTGCATCTGCGTTGCGTAATCAACCGCGGCTTGTGCGGAACCGGTAAAGGGGGGTATTTCGAGATAGCCAAAGCCGTCACTGAGTCGCGCGGCGCTCGGAGGACGATTGCCTGCGCTGCGTGTCGCTGGGTTTACCTCTTGCGGTTCGAGAAAGCGGCTATGGTTGTCGCCCAGATCGTGGAGTGCCTGCCTGATCGCCGTGTAGGTATCTACAGTGGCCTGCGCATTGGCAGCGTTGGCAAATGCTGCCGCACGCAAACCGGGCCAATCCACCGTATCGCGCATGATCGAGTGCGCTTGCATAGAGTCGAGCGCGAGGGCGAGGTAGATCGAGGCCACATCGCTCATCGTCGCTCGTGCCGATGTAACTGTTGCATCTACGGAAGCGACCGATGCCGCCCGCAACGTAGGAGTGGCATTGCCAGGCGACGGGAGAGAATCTATGGCTGGACGGGAGTGCGCGCATGCTTGAAGTACGATTGCCCCCGTCACTACTGTTCCGAAGCTCAGCAGTCGGCGACGGGAGATACGCGTGTCTTGCCACCGGTTCATAGAGACATCGTATCACCCGCGTGCTCATGGGTCAAAAGTATATCTTCGGCATTATATTAGCCCTGCATTGTGAAAGGCACATAGACGCTCTGGGTTCAGCGGGGCTATACTGGTAGCGTCGGTTCGCATCAATGGCGCTGCGATCCGCGCGCATGCCGGTGAGGATTCTTTATGTCTCAATTGGCGCCTTCCCCGGATTCTGCATATTCCTTCCGGCGCTGGCCGCTCTATTTGCTCGTTATCGTCGCCGCGCTTTTGCCGACGGCGGTGTCGGCGCATGGGGGCGGCGGGTCGGGCATCGTCCAGTTCAATCCGTTCATCTGGCTCGCGCTCATCCTGATCGGCGCGGCGTACTTCTATGGCACGGGGATCATCGAGCAGCGCGACCCGGAGGCGGTGACGCCCACACAGATGTGGTACTTCCTCGGCGGTTTGTTCGTCATTTTCATCGCCCTCCAGTCGCCGATTGACACCTACGCGGACAATGCTTTCTGGGTGCATATGATCCAGCATCTGCTCCTCATTCTCGCCGCGCCGCCGCTCTTGCTGCTCGGCACGCCCGCCGCTTTCCTTCGCCCGCTGACCAAAAAGCCCACCCTCTTTGCCGTCGCGCGCGTGCTTGTCAACCCCGGCATTGCGTGGCTCGTCTCGACCGGCGCGTTCCTGATCTGGCACATCCCGTCGCTCTACAACGCCGCCGTCCTCGACGCACGGATTCACGCGCTGGAGCATCTCTGCTTCCTCACCACGGCGATCCTCTTTTGGTGGCCGATCTACAGCCCGTTGCCGGAGTTGCCGCGCCTCTCCCGCGCGAACAAAGTCGGCTACCTCGCGCTCAGTTGCCAGCCAAATGTCATCCTCGGCGCGGTGCTCGTCTTCGCGCCGCATGCCTACTACGGCGTCTACGCGGGCGCGCTGCACCTCGGCAACATCTCCCCACTCGTGGATCAGCAGGCCGGCGGCGCGATCATGTGGGTGCCGGGGAACATCGTCTATCTCGCGATTATGAGCAAACTCTTCTATGACTGGTTCGACGAGAAAGAGTCCGCGCCGGTGGAGCAGTCGGCAGTCGGCAGTCGGCAGTAGTTGGCAGTCGGCAGTTCGTTTCATCCACATGCTTTTGGCGCGCTTTCTGCGATTCAGCCCGTGCATCTGCCGACTGCCGACTATCGGAGCGGGTTGACAGCACATGGCGATAGGCGCACACTTTTCCGTGCGATGGCACGCAACGGCGCATGCCGGTCGTATCCGTAAACGTCCTGTTTGGGGATTTGTTGGTCGCCGACGATCAACGGACACCAGCGACGCGATCTGCTGGTCACGGAGGGAGCCATGAACATTCGCCACACGCCGGTGCGCGCCCGTCGCCGCATCCGGTCGCTGTTTGGCCGCATGGGGAGGGCGTGCGGATGAGCATGCTGACTTCCCGCGCGCACCGTGATCCCGGGACACGCACGCGCCGCTTCGCGATCTCGCTACCGATCCTCGCCGCCGCTACCCTCTGCACCGCCTGGGCGGAAATCTTCTGGGGGGGCGTCGTTCGTCTCAGCAAGAGCGGTCTCGGCTGCGCGGACAACTGGCCGCTCTGCAACGGCAAGGTCTACCCCTTCTGGGAGCAACCCGTTCTCATCGAATACATTCACCGCCTCATCGCCTTGCTCATTAGCGTCCTCGTCGTGGCGCTGCTCGTCGTCGTCTGGCGGACGCAGCGGCGAAATCGGTGGCTCTTCGGCCCCGCGCTGCTCGCGGTCGCCTTTTTTATCGTCCAGGCGCTGCTCGGCGCGATTGTTGTTTGGTTCAATCTGAAATCCGGCCTCGTCATGGTGCATCTCGCGACCTCAATGCTTCTGCTCGCCACGCTTGGGGTACTGACCGTTCATGCCTTCCCGCGCCCCGTGCCACTGCGTGGGGTGCGGCTCGTGGGATTCGACCGCTTCCCCGCGCTCGCCCTCAGCGCCACCGTTTTCGCGTACATCGTCCTCCTCAGCGGCGCGTACACGACGAGCCAGCACGCGGGTGCGGCCTGCACGACATGGCCCTTGTGCAACGGTCGGCTCGTGCCTCTCGATGGGACGCTCTTCGTGACCGGCGTGCAGATGGTCCACCGGCTTTTCGCCTATGCGCTCGCTCTGATTCTCATTCCGCTCTCTCTCTGGGCACGGCGGAACAAACCCGCTTTTCCGCTCTTCGCGCGCCTGACGGGGATCGCCTGCGGTCTCGTATTGCTGCAAATCACGATCGGGGTCGTGCAGGTCGTCAATCTGCTGCCCGGCTGGCTCGTCTCGCTGCATATCGGCAATGCGGCGGCCCTCTTCGCGACGCTCGTCCTGACGACCGGGTTCGCCTTCCGCGCTCGTGCTACAACGACGGCGGGTGATCCGGGCATCGGCATGAACGGTGAGACCGATGAGGCGATGACATCTCACTCCGAGGAGCGGGAGCCGTCGCTGACGTCGCTCTACTTCAAACTGACCCGACCGCGCGTCATCCCGCTCCTGCTCATCACGACGCTCTGCGCGATGCTCGTCGCCACGAAGGGCGTGCCGTCGTTTGGCCTGATCGTCGTGACGCTGCTCGCCGGAGCGCTGATGGCGGGCGGCGCGCACGCGATCAACGCCTACATTGACCGCGACATTGACCAAGAGATGAAGCGCACGCGCACCCGCCCGGTCGTCACTGGGGCGATACCGCCGCGCAATGCCCTACTCTTCGGCATCGCGCTCGGAGCGATCGGGTTCGCGCTCTACCTGATCTTCGTCAACGTCTTAAGCGCGCTGCTCGGGCTGGCGGGCCTGCTCTTCTATGTCTATATCTACTCGCTCTGGCTGAAGCGGCGCACGGTGCAGAAC
>JBPCPB010000505.1:0-9813 GCA_050999735.1 Thermomicrobiales bacterium
TGCCGGACGCCGAAGAAGACGGTCTTGTTGATCTGCGTCCGATCGATCGCCTCCGCGACCGCCTGCCGCAACTCCTTCTTGTTGAATGGCTCCGTCGTCGTGTTGAACTCGAAACTGTTGTAGCTCAGCCCCGGTGTCTCGGTAAGGATCAGTTCGCTCCCGCTCTTGACGCTCGCGTAGTCCTTTCCCGGCACCGTGTAGTAGACATCGAGGTCGCCAGTCTTCAGATTGGTCAGCAGCACCGTCTCATCGGTGATCGGCCGGTAGATCAGTTTATCAATGTATGGCAGTGCGGCGCCGCTTGCGTCCTTTTTCCAGTAGTTTGGGTTGCGCTCCAAGCCGACATGGTCATCCTTCACCCATTCGACGAACTTGAACGCGCCGGCGCCCGCGCCGAGCGGCTTGCGTGAGAAGTCCGCGCCGCCCACCTGCACGGCTTTCGGCGAGAGCATCATGCCCGCCCGATCCACGAGGTTCGCCAACAGCGGTGCGAATGGCGCTTTGAGGTTGAATTTCACGGTGTACGGATCCATTACCTCGACCGTCTGAATGGAGTCCAGTTCGGTCTTACGGCGGGTATTCTTGTCCGTGAGATACCGCTCGATATTCCACTTCACCGCATCCGCGTTGAAGTCCGTCCCATCGTGGAACTTCACGCCCTGGCGCAGATGGAAGAGATACGTCTTTGGATCGGGCGTCTCCCACTTCTCCGCCAATGCGGGAATGATTTGCAGGTTCGTGTCAATGGCAACGAGGGAGTCATACATATTGTAGAAGACTTCTCGATCGGTGTAGGCACCCGAATCGAGCGGATCGAGGGTGATGACATCACTGTCGAGGCCAGCCTTGATCGTACCGCCCTTCTTCGGCGCCCCCGCATTCTGCGCGCTACTCGGGGCCTGACTCGCGGCGGTTGTGCCACTCTGCGGCTGGCTCGTCGGTGCGTTCGTGCTGGCGCTCGCTCTGGTTGCGACCGGAGCGGCGGTATTCGTCGCGCTCGTACTGCTCCCGCCACACGCCGCCAGCAACGCGCCAAGCGCGCTCGTCGCCCCCGCCGCCGCGACACCACGCAGGACGAGACGGCGACTGAGACGCGCGGCTCCTGGCCGCTCAGACTCCGTATTCGTGGTCATGCGTCATCCTCCCATACACGCGTACGCAGACCGACGCCATGCGGCGTCGCACCGTCTGTTCATCAGAACCCAAGTACCTGCTGTATCGTCCATTGCGCCGAGTATACACTGAGAACCGCAACAGTATACGAGCAAACGGACGGATTCGGATGAGGTTCCTATGCATTCGCACAAGATTGTGAAGAATTGGCGTGTCGCCACGACTATGGCGGACGCGCACTATGGCGCGGACTGCCCGCTATTTGTGCGGAGGATTGGCGTTGCCGGTGTCGCTCGTCACCTCGTTACCGTCACCGTCTGATTATGGAAGGAGGTCGTGCAGGCCGGGTCCATATACAGCCCGAACGTGACTGGCGCGCTATTGACGAAGTTGGCCGTCAGGCTACCAAATGCTCCTGAGTCGAGCGGCAGCGGCGGATTGCCATTCGTGCTGGTACATACCCACACCACGGGCGAGCCATTGTCAGTGCCGGAGGCCCAGCGAATTGTGGCGCTCAAGCCGCTGTACTGAATGTATGTGCCACTGGCAGTAAACGACGCCGGGCTTGCTTCAGCGATGATCGGGCCGATGAGCAACGCGGAAAATGCAACGAAGGCCAGAAGCGCCTTGAGTGCATGGTTCAATGCCATCCCATCGCGCTCCCCGCTAGTGATACGGCGAGTAGTATGTTTCTCAGGTAGCGATGACATCGGTATTGCTTCCTTTCCGTCCAGGATTCGTGTCTGCCTCTCTCACACAGACGCTGCGACAATGGGTAATGGACGCCGGGTCCCGCCATCATTGTTCGCGCAGGAGCAGCCATCCGGACGCTCAGTGTCTTCGCGCCTGCATCGCTATTCGACGCATAACGCATGCCGCCGAAACGCGTATGATAGCGGGTCGTGGCACCAACCAAGTGACGCGAATCGTCAGAAGCCGATCATCTTTTACCGATGCTGCACGAACATTTTACAAAAGCGGCATAGATGGAAACCCCGGCGATAGTGCTGCCAGAGCATTAAAAGGGTCTGCCCCAGACCGCGCGACCAGCCTGAGGCAGAAAGAAGAGGGGGAGGAGTGTCGTGGCTCCGCGAGCGTTACCGCCCGGGTCAAACGAAACCAGATACCTGAGGACATTGCCGCCGACCGCCCGAACTGTTCAGCCATCACCGCGCGACCGCAACAGATCAGTGCATAAGCGGGAGGTCCACCATGTACCCAGAAGGAGTCCCGGTCACTTCGTCATCATCCGCCCGTATGAACCGCTGACCCTCGCGTTCCACCGATTGGACGATCCAGCAGTACGGGTAAAGGCCTTGGAGTATTCCCGGTCGCAAACATCCCGCCCACAGCCTCGGTCCGTTTGCAACTCTCCTTGGGGAGCATTCCAGCGCCCCTCGCCGTTCCGCAGTACCGCCTCCTGTGTACGTACACAGTGTACGACCACCATCACCCTTTGTCAATACCCTACACGAAATTGGCTTGAAACCGATTGAACCGCAAAGGCGCAAAGGACGCAAAGGAACGCAAAGGGGGAAAGAGGGATAAGTCTTTGTTTTCCCTTCCATTCTTTTTCTTTGCGTCCTTTGCGCTCTTTGCGTCTTTGCGGTTCAATCGGTTTCGTCCAGTTTCTATTTGGCCAGTTATGATCCGTGCAGTTCCGCAGCGGCGCGGAGAGCGTCGTCTGCATTGGTTAGTGTTCCGGCCAGTTGCCGCCAGCGGAGGCGGAGCAGGAGACGGCCAATTGCTTTGCCGGGGCGGAGGACGAGCGCGTGCATTACGTCGTCGCCGCCGACGAGCGGGGGCGACGCGAGGAGCGGGGCATACGTGCCGAAATAATCGCGCAGCACTCCTTGCAGGAAGGCGACATCCCGCGCCACGACCGCCGGTGGGCGGTTCGGGCCGCGCGCGGTCGCGCGGTCGCCCATCGCGACGAGAATGCAGGCGGGCGCGGCATCGCCCAGCACTGCCATCAGCCGGATCGGATGCTCCCGCCCATGTTCCTGAAGATCGTTGGGGCGCCCATGCTGGCGGATCGCGGCGACGAGCAGGCGCTGTTCCGTCCGGGAGAGACGCAGCCGCTCCGCGATCCGCCCGGCGAGATGTCCGCCCGCCTGCTCGTGCCACGGAAATTTCGGCGCACCATCCGGTCCCACCGTACGAACTTCCGGCTTCGCGGCATCGTGCAAGAGCGCGGCAAACGGGACGATCCAGCGACGTGACCGCTCCCCCGCGAGCGCGGTGTCGAGCCAGGCATGGAACTCTTCGGCAAACGGCGCGGCCCAATCATCGAGTGTGTTGAGAAAGCCAACGGCCGCGACCGCTGCCGCCGTGTCATGATCGAAGACATCGAGATGATGATTGCGGCTTTGTGCCATCCCCCGCCCGGCGGTGGCTTCCGGCATGATCGCTTCCCAGAGACCGCTCCGCGTCATTCCTTCGATAGCGGGCGTGGCGCCGGGAGCAGCGAAAAGGCGGGCCAGTTCGTCCGTGATCCGCTCCGGTGCAACGGACGGCATCTGGCCCGCCACCGCCGCTGCCAGCGTCTCCGCCTCGGCGGTCGGTGCGTATCCGAGCGTCGCGGCGAAGCGATAGAGCCGGATAGCACGCAACGGATCATCCCGAAAGGCATCCGGCGCACAGGGCCGTAACAGGCGGGCGTCGAGGTCCGCAACGCCGCCACACGGATCAATCACCTCTTCGTTCACGCCGACGAGCAACGTGCGGAGATCAACCGCCATCGCGTTGACCGTGAAATCACGCCGCCGGAGATCCCTCTCCAACGTCTCGGCGCGGTACTGCGTGAGGTCGTACTGCCGCCCCGCCTGCACGACGCGGGCGGTCGGCTGCGCATCGTGCCAGGAGACGAAAGATCCACCGATCGCATCCGCAAACCGCCGCGCAATCCCCAACATGTCGCGCGGGACGAGGATGTCCCAATCCTTGATCGCGGTTTCGCCCCGCAGGGCATCGCGCACCGCCCCACCGACGAGATAGAACGGCTGCTCCGTCAGGCGAGGGAGTGCGGAGAGAATCGCATTCCCCCGCAGTGTCGTCTGCCACGTCGCTGCCATGATTACACCCTCGACTTCACAGGGTTTCTGAACTGCCAAGACGCTGATTGAGCACAGAGAACACAGAGAAAATCCTTTTTTTTCTCTTCTCTGTGTTCTCCGTGTTCTCTGTGCTGAGTTTTCCTGGCGTTTTGGCGGTTCGATTCCCGATCTCGCCGCAACGAATCCTTAGACTCGCGTTCTATTTTATCCGGTCCAGAGGCCCGTTGCAACGAAAGTAACCATCGTGGCAACAAAGAGGACGTGTGAAAGGATCGTCGCGGTGGTGTTCGTGTACCGCCGCTCGATACCGAGCACGAGGCCGATCGCAAAGACCGTCAGCGGCGCGAGCGGGAATCCATACTGCGTGTGAAGCGCGGCGAAGGCGAGCGCGGCAAGGAAGATACCGTAACGTGGCTGGATCGCGCCCCGGAAGAGCAACTCCTCGCCGATGCCGAGGAGAATCGCTGCAACTGCCGCCGCTGCGAGTCCGCCGATGTTGGCGAGCGCCTGATCGTTGATGCGGCGCACATTCTCGGCGATCGTCGGCGAGAGTTGCGCGGTCAGCCGCTGGCCGCCAATCGCCACACCGACGAGCACGGCCGCCGTGACGACCGCGACGAGGAGCGTTAAGGGCGTCGGGATGGCGAGGCCGAGGCGCGCACGAATTTCTTCGGGCGTGCGCCGCCACATAAAGCGCACGCCGCCGACAAATCGCTCGCTACTCTCCTCACCGGCCGTACTTGTGGCGATCACGCCCCGATTCGCCGCGCGTGCCGAAACCGCTTTCGCCACCGCGACCTTGCGGGTCCGCCGCAGACCGACGCCGACGAAGGCGACGCCGAGCGCGCCGACAATCAGCGCCTCACCAATCGTGAAGATGAGGCCACCGTGCGGCACGATCTGCCCGAGTTGATCCTTCGCGCCGCCGATGGCGTAGAGTTTGCCGTTCACTGCCGCGATGCCGAGGCCGGAACTGCCCGCAACGAGGTCGGGGCCACTGCTCCACTTGTTCGCCGCGATGTCGAAGCGTTGCAGGCTGCTCGAGGACTCAGCCGTGCCGATACCGCCCGCCGCGTAAATGATGTTCTCGCGGCTCGTTGCGGCGAGATTCCGGCGCGCGTCCCGCATCGGCGCGAGCGCGGACCACGCGTTTGCCTGTGGATCGAACCGCTCCGCCGCCTTCAGGCTCGTGCCGTCCTGCTGCCCGCCGAGCGCGTAGATCATCGTGCCGACGGCAACAGTCGCGAGGCCACTCCGCGCGGTCGGCATCACCGGGGCAGCGGACCACCGGTTCGTCGCCGGGTCGTAGACCGAGACGGTCGCGAGGCCGGGCCGCTTTGGGGCAGTCCCCGCGACGGTCGTGCCGCCGAGCACATACAGTTTGCCATTCGCGCCTGCCGCCGCGAGGTCGGTGCGGCCTTCCGGCAGTGGTGGCAGCGCGCTCCATCTATCGGTCGTGGGATCGTACACAGTGGCCGCCGCGACGGGCGCGCCATCGCGCTCGCCGCCGACCGCGTAGATTTTGCCATCGAGCACGGCGACGGCGAGGTTCGCGCGCGGCTCCGGCAGCGGCGCTTTCGTCGCCCACTGCGCGCTCTTCCCCGCGACCGGCTGGTCCCGCAGCGCGGTGTCGTAGGCGAGTACGCTGCTCGTCGGGCCATTCGCATCGTCTCCGCCGACGACGTAGAGCGTGCTGCCGACCGCGACGACGCCCATGTTCTTGCGCGGTGCGGGGAGTGCGTCGAAGCCGCCCCAGGCGACGCCGCTGGCGGCGCGCGGCTGGCCGGGATCGTAGACGCTGGCGCGGTCAGTCGGCGTGCCGATCGGGTCCGCGACACTCGCGGAGGTGAGAAAGAAGACGGCGACGGCGAACAGGAGGCAGATGAGGCCGAGCATATGCATCCGGCTCTCCGGCGCAATCGGCAGGAGGCGCGCCCACGTCGCCTTGCGGATTGGATCGAAGAGCGCGGTTCCCATCAGAATCGTGATGATGACGAGGGCGAGGCCACTCACCTGCCCGGCGATCATCTGCGAGACGCCGATGAACCAGAGAAAGAGGGCGAAGAAGCCGAAGGCGATATCCTGCCCCATCTTAAGGGCACGGTTCCCCTGCGAGATCTGCCCCCAGATGGCGATCAGGAGCAGCGCGAATGCGCCGACGACGCGCAAAATGAGCGCGCCAATATCGCCCACCACGGAGGCGGCAACGAGCGGATGCAAAGCAGACACGAAGGGATGTCCTTTCCGACAGCGGACCATGCGACATTGCATCGTCCGGTGGCGCAGCAGTGAGCCACCGCATCGGGAAGTATCCCGCAACGCACCGGACACGACAACCGCCCTGCCGCGTGATACAGTTTCTTGCGCGGAAAGGAACGAGCGATGCAGCAGACATTCACGGTCGTGAAGGATATGCATGTACTTTGAGGTGTACGACACCGAGACGCGGAATTTGCTCGTGGACACGCAGACGCTGTCGGAAGCGCTCGCCATCGTGCGGGCGACCGTCGGGAAGCATGGGCCAGCGACCGTCGCGACATGGACGCTCGTCGAGGACGATGCAGCCGACTCGGAAAGCGGGCGACCGATTGCAACAGGCGACGTGCTCGCGCGGCTTGCCGTGAATCAGCAGGCGACCGCCATCCGCAGTCATGACTGATCCCGGCATCATACGAAAGGTATATCCATGATCGTCGCCTCGCTCGCCAACGATCTTCGGCCCCTCGTGTCCCCGAATGCGCTTGTGACCGACACGGTGGCGCTGCCTGCGTATGGGCACGATTTCTGGACGCAGCGGGGCACGCCGGGCATCGCCGTGCGGGCGGCGCGGGCGGAGGATGTCAGCGCGACGCTTCGGTATGCGGCGGAGCGCGGTATCGCCGTCGTGCCGAGGGCAGCGGGAACGAATGTCAGCGCCGGATTTCTGCCGACGCCGGAGCGGATTCTGCTCGATCTCCGCCCGCTGAACCAAGTGATGACGATAGATACGGAGCGGCGCGAGGCGGTCGTCCAGCCGGGCGTTATCAATGGCGATCTGAACGCGCGTCTCGCGCCGCTTGGCTTCTGCTTCTCGCCCGACCCCGGCTCCGCTGCGATCTCCTCGATCGGTGGCAATATCGCCGAAAATGCGGGCGGCATGCACTGCCTCAAGTACGGCGTCACGGACGACCATGTCAACGCCGTGACGTGCGCGCTGATCGGCGGCGACATGACGCGCCTTGCGTCGGACGATGTGGGGTCGGACCTGCTTGGCCTCCTGATCGGCTCCGAAGGGACGCTCGGCATCGTCACCGAAGCGACGGTCGCCCTCCGCCCGCTCCCCGCCGTGACGCGCACACTACTCGCGATCTTCGACGACGCGGACGATGCGGCGGCGGCGGTCTCCGCGACCATCGCGGCGGGTATCATCCCGGCGGCGATGGAGTTTTTCGACCGGGCGGCGGTCGGCTTCTTCGATGCCTTCTCCCCCTCCGGCTACCCGAAAGAGGGCGAGGCGTTTCTGCTCATTGACCTCGATGGGAGCGAAGATGAAGTCTCGCGGGATATGTCGGAGATCGAGCCGATTCTGCGGCACGGGGCGCGCACGGTCCAGCGGGCCGACGACGAGGCGGCGCGGGCCGCGCTCTGGAAGCCACGCATTGACGGCGCACTCGCCCTCGTTGCCAGCGGGCGCGGCTTTTTCATCTGCGACACGACCGTCCCGCGCGAGCGCATCCCGGAAATGCAGCGCGCGGTCGTCGCCATTGGTCAGCGTTCGGGCCTTCAGACGCTCACGCTCGGCCACGCGGGCGACGGCAATATTCACCCCGTCATCCTCTTCGACAAAACCGACCCGGCACAGATTGTGGCAATGGAGGCGGCGGACGACGCGGTTGTCGCGACGGCGCTTGCTCTCGGCGGCACGATCACGGGCGAGCATGGCATCGGCAGCGAGAAGCGGCGGCAGATGCGGCAACGATTCTCGCCCACGGAGATCGCCGCGATGCGCGCAGTCAAGGCCGCCTTCGACCCGGACGGCCTGCTCAATCCCGGCATTTTGCTTCCCGACCGTGCCGACGACGAACCCGCCCTGCCCCAGTTCGCCGCAACGATCAATGGCGTGATCGCCGCGCGCCGTGCCGGGCACCGATGGGAACGGACTGACGATGCCGCATTGCCATCACCCAGGAACGAGGTTACGCGGGCGAACCTCGACGCTGAGAATCTGACGGTGACGACCGATGCGGACACCCCGATTGCCGATCTCAGGGCAATGCTCAGAGCGCGCGGGTTCCAATGCGCGTTGTCGGAACGGTCAATCAGCGGTGACCTACGCACCGTCGGCGCGATAGTGAGCGGCGAGGGTGATCGCGCCGCCGTCCGTGATGCCCTCCTCGCCGTCGAGACGACACTCCGCGACGGCCACCGGGCGCGATTCGGCAGCAACGCGGTCAAGGATGTCGCGGGATATGACATGAAGCGGCTCTGTATCGGCAGCGGCGCGGCCTTCGGCACGCTGGACCGCGTCACGCTTCGCCTCCTGCCTGCTCGTCCCTGACCACATAACACGCGGTTTTTCCACCACATTATGGATATGCACCCATTTCCCCTCCTCATTCGTGCTACCGATAGGAGCGGCGTGTTCGTCATGGCGCACGACAGCGGTTTCATCGCGCATCATCTGTCCGAAGGAGGTAAACCCATGCATACTGGCCCCTTCTGGTCCCCCGATCTCCGCGCGATCCCGCATGCGGCGCGGCGTCGCCGGGGAAGCGCGCGCACCTGGCTCGGCGCGCTTCTTGGCATCCTGCTCGTTGGGGTGCCCGGTCTGCTGATCCCGGCGAGTACGATCACGACCGCGCAGGATGCTGCCGCGCTCGACGGCATCCATAAGATTCAGCATGTCGTCGTCATCATGCAGGAGAACCGTTCATTCGATCAGTATTTCGGCACCTTCCCCGGCGCGAATGGCATCCCAATGCAGAATGGCGTGCCGACCGTCTGCGTGCCGGACCCACAGACGAATCAGTGCGTCGCGCCATACCACGACGGCCAGGACAAGAACGCGGGCGGCCCGCATAGCGCGAGCAACGCCACCGCCGATATTAATGGTGGCGCAATGGACGGCTTCATCAAGCAAGCGCAGGGTGGCCGCAAGAACTGCGCGAACCCGAACGATCCCGCCTGCACGAACGGCGACCGCACCGACGTGATGGGCTACAAGGACGCGCGCGACATCCCGAACTACTGGCAGTATGCCCAACAATTCGTCTTACAGGATGCGATGTTCGAGCCGAATGCCTCGTGGAGCCTGCCCGAACATCTCTTCATGGTCTCCGGCTGGTCCGCCAAGTGCGGTACTGCGGACCCGATGAGCTGCCAGAACGCACTGCAAAGCCCGGATCGCCTCGCCCCGCCACGCCGCAACGCCCGTCCCGGCGTGGCAGGCGCGACGAAGCAGCCGAACTACGCCTGGACGGACCTCACCTACCTGATGTACAACGCGAACGTCAATTGGAAATACTATGTCGCGGACGGCACGCAGCCCGACTGCGACGACGATGCGATGACCTGCGCCCCGAAGCCGCAGAATGCCGGGACGCCGGAAATCTGGAACCCGCTTCCCTGGTTCGAAACCGTCAAGCAGGACGGCCAACTCGGCAAC
>JBPCPB010000336.1:0-13475 GCA_050999735.1 Thermomicrobiales bacterium
CCTCGGAGCATCCGTGCCTCTCCCACAGCGCCCTACTGCCGCAAGAGGGCGATTCACGAATCGCCCCTACGCGAGGTATCACGCCACTGCTATCGTGAAAGAGTATCAGCGCTCAGTCCTCAGCCCTTATTTCTTCAGGACGTTCGCCATCCAATCCTTATCAATGCGCAGGAGATAGGTTGCCTGCAACTCCGGTAGCGCCTTTGCCGCGAGGGTCGCGTCGGGAAGCGTCGCCGCGCCGCGTGGCAAGGCCAGCAGAGTTGCCTTGTCGGCGGGAGGCAATGTGTTCGGATCAACGACGGGTGTATCGCCCCACACTTCGATCTTTGCCTTCTCAATCTGCGCGGCGGGGGATTCGAGGAAATTGGCGAGTACGAGCGCCGCTTCCTTGTTCGCGGCGTTGAACGGGATTGCCTGGTAGTGCGTGTTCGCAATCGTCCCGGCATCGAGCAAATACGAGCGCACCGTTTTGGGATACGTCCCCATGGTGATTGCCTGCGATGCGGCATTGGTGTTGTAACTCATCGTGAAGGAGACCTCGCTATCCGCGAAAAGTTGGTCGAGTTTCGGCTGGCTCTCCGGGTACGTCGCGCCCTTCTGCCAGAGGTAGGGCTTGATCCGGTTGAGGTAATCCCACGTCGCGGGGGCTTTCTGCGTATACAACTGCTCGTTGAACGGCCCATCGAACTGCTGCCAGCCGCCGGTCATCTCGTAGAAGACGTGGCGAACGAAGACGCTGCCAGTGAAATCGGGCGGGGCGGCATAGGCAAATATGCCCGGATTCGCCTTCATCCATTCTTCCAGCGCCTTGAACGACGCGGGCGGGTTCTGCACTTTGGCGCTGTCGTAAATCATCACGAACTGCGCTTTGCCCCACGGCGCTTCGCGCTCGTTCACGGGGTAGCCGAAATCATTTGCCACACTCGGCTGGTTCCACGGGATGTAGATGGCGTTGGGCAACGCCTTCGACCACCCGCCAAAGAGGATATTCGCCTCCGCCATCGTGCGGAAGTTCTCGCCATTGATCCAGATCATGTCCACGCTGCCGTCAGCCGTTTTGCCCGCCTGCTTCTCCGCGAGCACCTTGTTCACCGCGTCCACCGTCGCGGTCACGGGCACGCGCTTCACAGTGACGCCGAACTGCTCCTTCATGCGGGGCGTGACGAATTTGTCCACGTAATCATTGGTCGTCTGGCCGCCGCCGTAGAGGAACCAGTTGGCGGTGCCACCCTTCGCCTTCGCGAGGATTTGATCCCACGTCATGCCATTGATCGGGCCACTGCCAAGCGCCGCATTGCCAGTTGTCACACTACTGGCAGCGTTCGTCCCACTCGCGGCGGTGCCCGTTGTCGCGGTAGACACAGCGGCAGGCGCTTTCGTCGCCGCGACCGTGGCTGCGGCAGTAGGAGCAGTCGCGCTTGCCGCCGATGCGGCAATGGTCGGCGCGGTTGTCGCCGCGGGCGAACCGCCCGTCGTGGCGGCAGGCTTGGGTGTATCAGTCGCGGTCGAGCCGTTGCCACACGCGGCGAGGAGGGCAGCGCCTGCGGTTGCGGCTGCACCCGCGAGGAACTGACGGCGTGAAAGTGCGGAGGCGTCCGGGCGCGGCATGAGGCACAATCCTTCCTTCTTCCGAGACGGCGCGATCACTGTGGCAAGGGCGCAACGATACATGACTGCGGAGATTCTGCAAAGCGTATACGCACGCGCGACAGGATTGGATGCATGGACGGTCTACCTCACCCCCCAGCACCCTCTCCATTGCGATGGAGAGGGGGAGCGACCTTCCTCAGAGCCGGATGTGTGGAGAACGCCTCGATTTCGCGATGAGTCACCCCTCTCCGCGTTACGGAGAGGGGCCGGGGGTGAGGTTCTTCGCGTCACGTTCGACCAATGCGCGCTCGCCGATCCGCAGCACACGGACTGGCACACGCGGTCCATCGTTCTGGACATAGCGGACGAGTGCGTCGGGGTACTCATTGTTGCCGACGAAGCCATCGTAATGATAGGGGATAAGCAGCCGCGCATGTGCGTGATCGGCGACCTGCGTGGCCTCACGGTAGGTGAAGTTTCCGATTGCCCCGCGCTGCTCGCGGAACCAATCGCGCCCATTGATCGGCAGCAGCATCAGATCAAATTGCGGCCAGCGGGCGAGCCGTTCGAGGAAACCGTGATAGCCGTTGTTGTCGCCCGCATGGTAGATCGCTATGCCGTCGCATTCGAGAACGAAGCCGAGAAAGCGCTCCGTGCCGCGCCGTTCGGGCGGGAGGTGCGCCGGGATGGTCGCGTACCAGGCTTCCTCGGCTGGCGTGTACCGCTCCTCCGAGAAGAAGCCGTAATGCGTGCTGGGAATCGCGGTGATCCGTACATCCCGCACCGTTACCATATCGTCACCGTTGAGAAGCAGCGTGCGCTCTTCCGTACCGCCGAGGCGACGCACGAACGCCTCTGCCCCGCGCGGTGCGATCCACGTCGCCTGCGGCGATTGACGCATGATGATCGGGTCGGCGTCTACGTCAATATGATCCGCATGGTCGTGCGAGGTAAAGAGGATGTCGCAATTGGTGATGAGGTTCGGATCGAGGGGGATCGGATAGGCGCGCGGCCCACCCGACAGATCTGAGAGCCACGGATCGAGGTAACAAACCGTGCCGGACGAAAACTTGATGATGAACCCGGCTTGGCCAATGAACCAGACGGCGACGACACCGGGCGGCGGCGTGAAGCCTTCAACATCGGCGATGATTTCCTTGCCGATACCGGACACGAGCGAATCGAACGGCATGCTTCTCCCCTTTACTCCTTCTCATCATCCGGTTCGTCGTCCTCATCGTCATCCCATTCCATCGCATCCAGGTCGTCAGCAGCGTCGCTCATCAGCCAGACACAGGCGACGGCGAGAGCATCCGGTTGCACGAATCCACCCGACTTCGTGATAGTTGGCACATCCACCAGTTGGCCGTCGGTCATCACCGAGCACGGGACGCCGGGCAGCACTTCATCCACCAGACGGAGCAGATGAGCGCCCGCCGCCGTACAGATCGCCAGCGTCGTCGCGCCCCCCGTAGTGACGAGGCCGCGCAGATCATCGCCGCGCTCGACTGCCGCTTCAACAACGATCCGCGCGAGGCCATCCAGCCCCGCATTGGCGACCGCGACCGTCTGCGGGACGGCCAGCGCCACGACGACGACCGGGTTCCGGTCAAGCGCCCGCCGGATCGCGGGTAACGCGGCATCCACATCGTCCTGCATCACATCCACGACACAGATATCGTCCGCCTCGCGCAGATAGGTGAGTTGCGCTTGCGTCATCGGATTGCGCGTGCCGACCGCGACGAGTACGGGGCCGTCCCGCTCCGCCCACGTCTCATCATCGTCCGCGTTGGTCGTCTCCCAACACCAGAAGGGTGCGATGTACCGCGCCAGCCCCGCCGAACCGGCGACCAGCGACAACTCGGTGGACGCCGCATATTCGGCGAGCGTCCAGAGGTCGTCGTCCCGCTCGGCGTCCGCGAGCAGCAGAGCGACACTATCCACGAGCAGGCCCGGGGAGATGGCAATCGCCGTCATGCTCGACCGAATTGCCCGCAGCGGGATATGCCCGATGGAAGCAATCGCCGTCTCCGCGAGACGTGCCATCCCATCCATGATGGCGGTATCGTCGCGGCGCACCCAGCCGCCGAGTACCGTCCGGCCCTGCTCAGGAAACGCGGGCGCGACGAGGGCATACGGGACACCGAAGGCCATCGCCGCCGCCTCGACGATGCCGCCCGGCGCGCCGCGCAGCGTGCTGTCTATCTTGATATAGAGGCGCTCCGCGCCCGCATCCCGCAGGCGTTCGACCGCCGCCCGCGTGCGTGCCGCCGCGATCGTTGGGAGCGTGCGGCGCGCTTCGGTCGTCACGGCGATCACGTCCCACTCCTTCGGCAGCGCGTCGTCACCGTCGTCGAGGATGACGGCAGTGCGCGCCCCTGCCCGCTGGAACTGCGCGGCGGCGTCGCACGCGCCGGTGATGTCATCCGCGACGATGCCGACGAGACCGGACGGCGAGGTTGTGCGCCTCATTCGGCGAAGACGAGCGGTTCCGGGGAGTCCGCGACGCACAGATGCGGCTTGCCGACCAATTCTTCCCGAACCGCCGCCGAGACGGTCAATTCCTGCACATCGTGGGTGTTGCGGATGCGCGCCAGCCGCACGCTCGCGTAATCGCTCCGACCGCACATGAAGATTGCCGCCTGCACCGTCTGGCGCATCGTCGGGAAGACCATCGGCATCTTGGCGCGCTGCGGGCCGCCGAGGCCGGAGGTCGCCGCATTGATGTACATTGCGCGCCAATCAATCTTCGCGACGAGTGAGGCGGGGATACAGTCCGCGAAGCCGATGCCGACTGCGTTGCCGTGCGAGGCGTCCGTCACATCGAGGACAGTGATGATGCTGATATCGGGTCGCGTAAACTCCGGCACGGTATGAATATACATCCGGCCAATGACGACCGAGTCCAACCCGCTGCCGGAAATGTCCTTCCCGAGTTCGTCCACGATCAGGACATCGAGTTGGTCTATCGGGATGCGCGGGTGCAGGGACTTCGCCCGTTCGAGGAGCGCGGCCTCCACCGGGCCGCCGATGTCTTCCGGCTGCACGCCGCGCATTTCGGCGAGCGTGCCGGCGGCATTCTCGATCAGCGCGATGCCCCCGATGATATTCAGCGCGCGAATCGTCTCTTTGGCGACAATCGGGATCAGTTTCGCGAGCATTTGCGGCCCGCTCCGGTGGAAGACGGCCGCGCCGCGCGGCCCACCCAGCCCAATCGCGCACATCTTCGCCAGCCCGCTCTCGATCGTGCCGCGAATGTCGGTGTGCGCCTTGACGCGGTTGACGACCAGCGTCGCGTCCGCCGCGCGCGCGCGCGCGTTGACCCAGACCGGGACGTTCCCTTCGACTGTTGTGACGCATTCCGTCTCGGTGCCGACGACAACCGGCGCGTCCATCGTCTCGTCGGTAATGCCGTAGCCGGAAAGGATTTCGTGCTGCCCCTCGGCCGTCGCGCCGCCGTGGCTGCCCATCGCGGCAATCACGAACGGCTCCGCGCCCCGTTCCCGCACGGCGGCAATTGCCTCCCGGAGGGTCGGCACGATCTGGTCAATACCTCGGCTGCCTGCGCAGACCGCGACGCGCATCCCCGGCCGGATACGTTCCAGCGCGCCCGATTCGGCGAGCGCGCGGCGCATGGCGGCGCGCGGATCGCCGATCATCGGCTGCGGTGTCTCGTCGTGGACCGCGTACACGGGCGGCAGCGGGATCTCATCGAGGTAGTCTCCGAGGTCGGCGCCGACGCCAATGCCGGGCAAGACGTACGGGCGGATCATCGCGGTCGCTCCTTTCCCATGCAGCGAATCAAACAGTGGCGCTATCGTAACACTGCAGTTGCCTACCGGCTACGCTCTGGATGCAACCTAGCCCCCACCCCTTCCCGAAAAGGAAGGGGTTGACTTGTCGCAATATCGAGGCAGTCCCATAACGCCCTGATCTCATGGAGGTTCGCTCCCCTTCCTTTTAGGGAAGGGGCGGGGGTTAGGTCCCTTCGGAAATGTATACACTCTACCGTCACGAATACCCTGTCGCGCGTGTTATGGTAATTGTACGGTGGTTCAGGATTATCCATTGCCGTAGGAGATGCCGTGCGACTTCGGGGACCGAGCACAATTCAGCACACGATTTTGCGTGTCACCGTCTGCATCGTCATGACGATCGCGGCTAATATGATGATGCCATTCATACCGCTTCCGGTGGCCGCAGCCAGCGCCGGCCCCGCGCTTCGTGTGGATGCGACGGCGAACCGCCATGCGATTAATCCCGAAATCTACGGCATGGATTTCGCCGATCCGGCGCTCGCGCGGGAACTACGGCTGCCCGTGGACCGCTGGGGCGGCGACGCCACCTCGCGCTACAACTGGCAGACAAATACCTCCAATACCGGTAGCGACTACTACTTCGAGAACATTTACCAGGATTCCTCGATCGAGAACATCTATCAGCATCAATCCGCCGACCAGTTCATAGACGCCGACCGCGCGCATCAGACGAAATCAGTGATGACCGTGCCACTGATCGGCTATGTGAGCAAGGCAAGCCCGCATGACCATCCCTATGCGTGCGCCTTCGGTACGGACCTGTACGGCCCGCAGCAGGCCGTGGACCCCTGGGACCCACGCTGCGGCAGCGGCCTCCGACCGAATGGTACGAACGTCACCGGCAATAACCCCCTCGATACCAGCATCGCCATCGGCCCGTCGTTCGACCAGCAATGGGTCACGCATTTCGTGTCGCGGTACGGTACGGCGGCGAGCGGCGGCGTTGCGTATTACGATCTGGATAATGAACCGACTCTCTGGGGCGCGACGCATCGCGATGTCCATCCGACGGAGGTCACCTACGACGAGTTGACCGGCACAACGACGCTGTACGCGGCGGCGGTAAAAGCGGGAGACCCGACCGCGCAGGTCCTCGGCCCGTCCGATTGGGGCTGGCCGGCATACTTCGACACCAATGTCGCCGGTGATCGCGCCGCGCACGGCAATCTGCCGCTCGCACGCTGGTACCTCCAGCAGATGCATGCCTACGAACAACGGCACGGCACGCGCATCCTCGATTACTTTGACGAGCATTTCTACCCGCAATCGCCCGGCGTCGCGCTGGGGACGGCGGGCGATGCGGCGACGCAAGCGCTCCGCCTCCGTTCCACGCGCTCCCTCTGGGATCCGACCTATGTATCCGAGGATTGGATCAACGCCCCGATTGCGCTGATCCCGACGTTCCGCGGTTGGGTCGCGAGTGACTATCCGGGGACGAAACTGGCGATCGGCGAGTACAACTGGGGCGGCCTGGAATCCGTCAATGGCGCATTGGCCGAGGCGGACGTACTCGGCATCTTCGGGCGCGAGGGCATGGACGTCGCCGCACTCTGGGACCCGCCGACCGCAAGCCAGCCCGGTGCGTTCGCGTTTCGGATGTACCGCAACTACGATGGGCTTGGCAGCACATACGGCGATACCTGGGTGCAGTCCACGAGCGCCGATCAGAGCCAACTGGCGATCTACGGCGCGCAGCGCACGAGTGATAAAGCCATGACCCTCATGGTTATCAACAAAACCGGTGGGGCGCTGACGAGCACGCTCGCGCTCGCGGGGTACACACCGGCTCCGGCCGCACAGGCATACACGTATTCGCAGGCAAACGCCCAGGCGATCCTCCGCCAACCTGATCTCTCCATAACCGCATCCGGGCTGACCGCAACTTTTCCCGCGAATTCCATTACCATGATCGTCATGACACCGGGGACGCCTGCGGCCCATCCGGCACCCCGACCCGCCGCGACAATGCCCGCCGCAACCGTGCCAATCGCCACACCACCCGCCCCGGTACCGTCGCCACGCCAGAGTGTCCCCATCGTCGGCACGCCCGCTGCGCTTCCCGGACGGCGATAAAACCTATACCCCGCGCTGAGCGCGGCAGGAAGGGTTTCGCTTCGTGCAATGCGGTGGTAGGCTAGGTCGCGTGAGGAGTGAGCCGGTTGGGACGGTCGCGAGGAAGGGAGCGCGTGGCGATGAGCACGGTCGGGGATTCGCGGCAATCAACGATCGCAGCGCCACCACGGACGCACGCGGTGACGATCTTGCCGCCGCTCGCTCGCATCCGCCAGAAACTCTCGCCGCAGCACCTCGATGACGTACCGGGCGCAATCCGAGCCGGGATCGCCGCGCTTGGCGACCTCCCCGCGATCAAACCGGGCGCGAAAATCGCCCTCACCGGCGGCAGCCGGGGCATCGCGGACATCGTGCCGATCCTCCGCACCGTCGTGGACGAACTCAAAGCCCGTGGCGCGCAGCCATTTCTGATCCCCGCAATGGGTTCGCACGGCGGCGCGACTGCTGAAGGTCAGATCGAGATGATGGCCGGGTATGGCATGACCGAAGCCGCGCTCGGCTGCCCCGTCCGCGCGACGATGGAGGTCGTCGAACTCGGCAAGACGGCGGACGGTATCCCCGTCTATTACGACCGCATGGCACGCGAGGCGGACGGCGTGATCGTCGTCAACCGCGTCAAGGCGCACACCGCCTTCCGAGGTACGGTCGAGAGCGGCGTGTCGAAGATGATCGCCGTCGGCATGGGCAAGCGACACGGCGCGGAGCAGATGCACTCGGTCGGCCTCGGCACGCACATCACGGACGCCGCCGCCCTCACGATCGAGCGGGCAAACATCGTCGCCGGGATTCATATTGTCGAGAACGCGTACGAGCAGGTGCATACGATCCACGTCTCCCGGCCCGACGCGATTATCGCCACCGACGCCGCACTGCTCACCGTCGCCAATACGCTGCTGCCGCGTGTGCCGTTCGATCAACTGGACGTGCTGATCATAGATACGATGGGCAAGAACATCAGCGGCACGGGGATGGATCCGAACATTATCGGTATGTGGCGGCGCTTCGGCGGCCCGAAGGTGCCGGATTTCACCCGCATCGTCGTTCTCAGCCTGACACCGGAGACGCATGGCAACGCGATGGGCATCGGTTTTGCCGACTTCACGACGCGTCGCGTTTTCGACCAGATTGACCATCACGCGCTGATGATGAACGCGATCACCGCCGAGGCAATCGCGGCGGCGAAGATTCCAATTATTCGCAACAACGATGAGGATGCCATCGAGTGGGCGATCCGCTCCGCCTTGCGCGGCGTCGAACGCGCGCCGCGCATCGCGCGCATCCACAGCACCTTACATCTCGACACCCTCGCCGTTTCACCCGTCCTGCTCGATGAGGTGCGGATGAACGACAGCCTGGAACGCGTCGGTGAACCGGAACCGCTCCGTGCGGACGAAAGCGGCCATCTGGCCGGAATGCTGAGCAATGAGCAATGAGTGATGAGCAATGAGGGGATCAACACCCTACTCATTGCTCATCACTCATTGCCCATTGCTCCTCGAAGGGGGAGAAGAACATGCGGGAAAATCACGTTAAGCGGGCGCTCAAGGAGGGTCGGCCATCGGTCGGAACGTGGCTGAGTTACGGCGCGCCGCTCGCGGTCGAGGCGATGACAACGGCCGGGTTCGACTGGCTGACGATTGACTGGGAGCACAACGCGATTGACATCGAAACCGTCGCCCTGATGATGATGGCGATGCGCGGCACGGGGTGCGCGCCGATGGTGCGCCTGCCGCAAGGACACCACGAAAACATTAAGCGCGTGCTGGACGCAGGCGCGTGGGGGATTGTCGCCCCGATGGTCAACACCGTCGAAGAAGCGCGGCTCATCGCGCGCGCCGCGAAGCACCCACCGGTCGGCAACCGCTCATATGGCGGCGGGCGATACAACGCCTCCTTCGATGCCCAGCCGGGCGAGTACAACAAACGCGCGAGCGACGAGATCTGTGTCATCATCATGATCGAGTCGCCCGAGGGGATCAACAACCTCGATGCGATGCTTGCGGACGGCGGCATAGACGGCGTCTTCGTCGGGCCGAACGACATGCTCGGCAACATGGGCGAAACCCCCGCGATGTGGTCGGAGGCGAAGGTCTTCCAGGAGGGGATGCAGCACATCCTCCAGACCTGCAAAAAGCATCACGTCGCGGCCGGCATCCACTGCGCCGATCACCAGGCAGTGAGCGACCGGATCGCCGAAGGATACCAGTACCTCGCGCTCGCTTCCGAAGCGCGCTTCATGCTCCACGAAGCGACGATAGAGGTGCAATCCGTCAAGGGCTGGCAGCCGCGCAAGCAGCAATCGGAAGTGATTAAGTATTGAGGACTTAGGACTAAGGACTAAGGACTCAGCGGGAATACGGTTCACTTAGTCCTTAGTCCTTAGTCCTCCCCGAAGAGGAGCGAAGCGACGATGTTCAAGATTGTGCAGACGAGTTCGCCGCCGGGTGCGCCGCTGGAACAAGAACGCAAGGGGTTGGCTGAGTTCGCGGACGGTCTCGTCAGTTACGGCAACCTGACGACGCCGGAGCAGTTGATCGAGCACTGCCACGACGCGGACGCACTGCTTGTGCCCGGCGCGCATTTCACGCGCGAGGTGATTGACCATCTCGAACATTGCCGCGTGCTCGTCCGCTACGGCGTCGGCTACGACACAATTGATGTCCCGGCGGCGAGCGACCATAACCTCGTCGTCGTCAACATCCCGGATTTCTGCCTGCCGGAAGTGGCGAACCATGCACTCGCGCTGCTGCTCGATTGCGCGAAGAAGATCACCCGGCAAGACAGATGGATACGGACTGGCGCATGGGGAGACCGCGGGACTGGCTCGCGCGCGCCCTTCCTCTCACCGATGGGACCGATCCACGGTGAGACGGTCGGGTTGGTCGGCTTCGGGCAGATCGCGCGCGAGTTCCACCGCCGCCTCATCCCGCTCGATGTCCGCGTCATCGCCTACGACCCCTACGTCCCGGCGGAACGCGTCGCCGCGCTCGGCGTCGAGATGGTCTCGCTCGAAGACGTGATGCGCCAGAGCGACTACATCTCCATCCACACGCCGCTCTTGCCCGATACACACCACATGATTAACGCGGCGATGATCGCGCTGATGAAGCCGACGGCGTACCTCATCAACACGTCGCGCGGCCCGGTCGTGGACGAAGCGGCGCTGATTGCCGCATTGCAGGGTGGGAGGATCGCCGGTGCGGGGCTTGATGTCTTCGAGGTCGAACCGCTGGCGAAGGATAGCCCGCTGATGGCGATGGAGAATGTCGTGCTCGTCCCGCATACGGCGAGTTATGCCGACGTAACCTTTGCGATCATGCATCGCCGCGTCGGTGAGGAGGCGGCACGCGCCTTGCGCGGGCAGATGCCGAACACGCCGGTGAACCCGCAGATCAAACCGCGTCTCACCTGGTTGAACGAGTAGCCAGTAGCCAGTAGCCGGTAGCCAGTAGTTAGAGAATCACGTTTATTCTGGCTACTGGCTACTGGATAGAACGAAACGGGAGGTGGCATTGTGGCCGTCACTGTCAGTCCGGGCCTGAGCGTCCGGCACGCCGAACTGGAGAAGCAATTTCCCTATTGGGAGAAGATCGGCGACTGCATAGACAACTTCATTGATGTCTTCGAGAATTACCGGCAGAGCGGCCATCCCGGCGGCTCGCGCTCGAAGCGGCACATCTTCGTCGCTCTGACCCTCGGCGGTTTCATGCGGTGGGACATCCGCCACCCGGAGAAGCGGTTCGGCGACCGCTACATCCTCGTCGCCGGGCACACCGTGCCGCTCGTCTACGCGACGCTCGCGGCGTACAATACCGCGCTCCGCGCGAAGTACGACCGCACCGGCGACGAGAAGTACGCGGTCCCGGAAGCCGACGAGCGCCAACTGATGTGGCAGGACCTGCTCGGTTTCCGGCGGCACAATGGCCTCGCCGGTCATGCCGAGATGGAGGGGAAGACGCTCTTCCTCAAATTCAACACCGGCCCATCCGGGCATGGCGCACCGGCGGCGGTGGGCGAGGCGATGGCGCTGAAGCGTGCGGGCGCTACGGGTGTCAAGGTCTTCGCCGTGGACGGCGAGGGTGGCCTGACGCCGGGCGCATGGCATGAGACGAAGAACTCGGCGTTTGGCCTCGGCCTCGACAATTTTTACAGCCTGATTGACTGGAATAACTTCGGTATTGACGAAGTGGCAGTCGGCGATGTCGTCCATGGCACCCCGGAAACATGGTTCGAGCCATACGGGTTCCGCGTCCACGGCACGGAGCATGGCTCAGACTACGACGCGGTCACGCGCGCGCTGCTCGAAACGATGGAGACGCCGAACCCCGACCACGCGCCGAACATGACGTGGTTCAAGACGATCAAGGGGCGCGGCTACGGCGTCACCGGCTACAAATCGCATGGCACGCCGCACAAACTGAATGCCGAAATCTTCTGGCATGGGCGGCAGGAATTCGCGGACAAATACGGTGTCACCTGGCACGGTTTCGGCGAGGCCGCGCCCTCCGATGCAGGTGAACTGCGCGCCCAATTCGAGGCGAATCTGAAGGTGATCGCGGACACGATCATGAGCGACGATGCCCTCGTGGACTATCTCGCGGATCGCTTCGTCGAACTGGGTGATTCGGTGCCGGAGGAGATTCCGGGGTTCAAACTCGATACATCGAAGAATCCGTTCGCGGACAAGCGCTTCTGGGACTTCACGAACTATCCCGACGATCTCTTTGTCAAGCCCGGCGCGAGCGCCCCGAACCGCGCGGGTTTTGCCAAATGGGGGGCATACATCAACAGCCTGGGTCGCCAGCACTATGGCCGTCCGCTTTTCCTCGCGATGTCCGCCGATCTCGCGGAATCAACGAATATCGCGGGTTTCATGCAGGGGTACGGCGACATCCCCGGCTGGGGTCGCTACGAGCGCCATAACAGCCCGGACGGCGCGCTCCTGCCGCAGGAGATCACCGAGTTCACGAACTCCGGCGTCAGCGCCGGGATCGCGACGGTGAACTTCTCTCCGACGCCGTACGAGAACTTCGATGGCTTCTATGCGGCGCACTCGACCTACGCCTCTTTCTCGTACCTGAAGTACGGCTTGATGCGGCTCTTCAGCCAGGTCGCCCAGGATTCGGACATCAAGGTCGGCAAGGTGCTCTGGGTGGCGGGCCACTCCGGCCCGGAGACGGCGGAAGACTCGCGGACGCACTTCGGCATTTTCTCGCCGGGCGTCACGCAACTCTTCCCGGAGGGGCGCGTCATCAACCTCATTCCGTGGGAGTACAACGAGGTGCCGGTGCTGCTCGGCGCGGCGTTCGCGGCGGATGTGCCGATCGTCATTGTGCATCTGACCCGGCCGCCGATCCAGATCCCGGACCGCGCCGCACTCGGCATGGCCTCGCACTTCGAGGCGGCAAAGGGTGCATACCTGATCCGGGACTACAAACCGGGGCAGCCACGCGGCGGCACGATCCTCGTCCAGGGCACGATGTCCACGGCAAACACCGTCAGCCTGCTCCCGAAACTGGATGAACTCGGCCTGAATGTCAAACTCGTCGCGGTCGTCAGCCCGGAGTTGTTCAAGCGGCAACCGAAGGAGTATCGGGAGACGATCATCTCCCCGGCGGACCAACTCGACATGACCTACATCACGAACAGCGCGCGCCGCCTGATGCGCGATTGGGTGACGCACCGGCTGGCGGACGACTACGCGATGTCCTCCGATTACGATAATCGCTGGCGCACCGGCGGCAGCCCGGCGGAAGTCTACGAGGAGGCGCATTTGTCGCCCGATTACATCCTCAAAGGCATTCAGCGCTTCGTGGCGGAGCGCGATCAGCGGCTCAACAGCATCGCGCACGCACTCGAAGCCGCACAACACGAATAGGCGGCGTAGAGCAATCGAACCGCCAATACTGCCCAGAGGGCACCCGCAAGGACGCCAAGAGGACGCGAAGAAGGATGAAGAAAAACGAAATCCCTTTTTCTCTCGCTCTCCTTGGC
>JBPCPB010000512.1:0-8976 GCA_050999735.1 Thermomicrobiales bacterium
GACTCCGTTGGCGAACGGAAACCCGAGGGACGACGAGCGCATCGCACGAACGACCATCGAGACGGGTGGTCATCAAAGCGAGTACGTACATCGGTCGTATCCTTATCTTGATGCCTATGGGCGATTCACGAATCGCCCTACGGAAGGGAGGTTGTCCGATGAGGCTGGATCCGCGTGCGAAACTCTGGCTTTATTGCGCCGCGATTGCCGCCGCGCTGGTCACGAATGCACCCGTGTTCCTCCTCGGTTTCATCCTTTGCGCGCTCGCCGTCATTGTGCTTGTGGGTGGTGTGCGACAGTGGCTGGCGATGTTGCGCCTTCTCGCGCCGATGCTCGTGATGCTCGGCCTCTTCTCGGCCATCGGCAGCAGCCCGGCGGATGCGATCGCACCTGTGCTGAAACTGCTCCTCCTCGGCACGATTTCGAGCGCCTTCTTTGCTGCAGTGACAGTGGACGAACTGGGGGATGCGCTCGCGCTCCTGCGCCTGCCGCCGGGCGTCGCGTTCGTACTCGTCGGCGGGTTGCGCTACGCGCCCGCGATGCGGGAGAGTTGGGCGGCATTGGGCGATGCGCGGCGGGCGCGGGGCGCGGAAACCCCACGCGGCATCCGCGCCCTCGCGGAATACGCCCGCATGCTAACGCCCGCCGTTGTGCGCGCCCTCCGCACAGCAGACGCGATGGCCGAGGCGATGGAGTCGCGCGGCTTCGGCACGCCGAGCGCGACGCTGATGGACACGTATCGTCTGCGGGTACTCGATTGGTTCGTAATCGCTGGAGGCATCGCGGCGTTGGCATTCTATGTCACCCGGATATGGTAATGGCCGAACCATCCATCGCAGGCGATAGCATTAGTCGGGTGAATCGCGGGTCAAAAAGAGAGGCAGGGTGAATTGCCTGCCTCCTCGCGCGGTGGTGCGTTATCGGCCGTTGCGCCAGTAGAAATAATGCCGCCCGATGTTGCCCATCTCGACCTTGAAGGGATCCGGATTACGCGGTGTGTAGGTCAGAATGCGCCGCTCGAACACCTGCACGGCGATGACGCGCTGGACGCCGCCGACCGTGAAGTTGGCCGCGAACGGCTCGGTGATCGCGTATCCGATGGTGGAGAAGCCGACGAGATCACGGTAGCGCGTGAACGGAGAGACGACATTGTGGCGGGTGACGCTATCGTAATCCGTTAAGGGAATGAGGGATGGGTCGTCCAGCGTTACCAGATTGTTGCTCGCGGTGAAGCCCAGGTTGATTGGCTGCCCAGTCTGCTGGGCCTTACCGCCCATAAGAGCCTTCCCGTTGTCGTAGATCGTCGCGTAGCTCGGGCCACCCCCATCCTCGTCACCGGCTACCGGCGTGGTCGAGGGATCCTGATTGATGAAGTCTCGGTCGCCGACCTGGATGCGTCCGGTCACCATCTCCGTCGCGAGCAGGCCGAAGGTCAGTTGCCCGCGCGTGATCTCCATGCGTGCCTTGTCGAAATACTGGACATCCCGCTGGCCACCGGGGGTGTCCGTATAATCCTGCGTGCGGCAGTCGGATGCGTGTTCGAGCGGGCCCCAGAAGTTCGGGGCGATTGACTCCCCGAGGGAGTAGGCAGCCTTGAAGGTACTGTTGCAGAACTCCGTTGCCGCCGAGGCGTTCATCGCGGGAAAGAGGGAAAGCGCCAGAATCAGGATGCCCAATACCCGTGCCGTGCGTACCACGATACCCCTCCCCATGTTTCTTCCCGCAGGCCAACGCCTGGCAGAGCCTGCGCGATTTCTCCTGGAGCGCTGCCACACCCACCACGGTCTCGCATGCGGCACCGGTCATGCATGCCGCATTAAACGGTTCCCAGGGACCCATTTGTTGCACTACATGTAAAACGATGGAACATGTGGATTGGTTCTGTTGACCGGGAGGCTTCTCCCGACATCAGCATATCGCGATAGTCGCCAACTTCGGTAGCCGCACTGTGTATCTTCCGACCATGGGGAGGGCTACTAAAACGATCACTGTGATTGAGACGATGTACAACTGAGGTCTTTATCGCGCTAACGGGCCGATGCCTGCCGTCGTGCGCGCCCTCCGCACGGCGGGCGCGACGCTGATGGATACCTATCGCCTGCGGGTGCTCGATTGGCTCGTGATCGCCTGCACCGCCGTCGCATTGGCAGGCGTGATTGCAGTGCTCCGGTAGCCGCGTGTTGCGTGCTGAGAGATTGCTTGCCAGTTCGTTGGAGCAGATGTTCGTGAACTGCCCCTACGGAATCATGCGGTGGTGATTTGCGCCTCGATACCCTCGGCCTCGCAACGCAGGTTGTAGAACTGCCGCACCAGCGGATGCTCGGCGTCACCGAGGCGCAACGTGCGGAGCCGCCGCTTGCCGAGGCGGCTGTCAAGCATCGCGAACGCGCGGATTAGCACGTTATCTGATCGTAGCGCATCATCAATCGAGAGCAATAAGGACTTCCAGAGGGCATCGTTGAAATCGTACCGATGCATAATGCCCTGCTCCCGCAACCTCGCATGGATTTCTCCGTAGTGGGTATAGAAGCCTTCTTCGCCTTGCACATGTGAGTAGTAATGATTCCAGAAGCGCCATTCGCACATGTTGGCAACTTCGCGCTTGTCCACCGTAATCCAGCCGCGCCCCTCACCATCGTGCGCATGCCGATAACGTGTCGTGTGAACTTCAACGCGACGCTGGAGCGAGTCAGCCATCCGATCTTCAATGAGTTGCTTCAACTTGCTCCAGCGCATCGGTTGCTCCTTGGCTAAGAGCCGATTTCAAAACCACCAAGACACAAAGAGCACCAAGCGTATCACGAATAAGAAAATTCTCTTCCCTTGGTGTTCTTGGTGGTCCTCCGTGTCTTGGTGGTTTACCTTTCGTCGGTTGTGCAACAGGCTCTAATCCACGACGACGCGCGTGCCCATCGGCGCCCAGTCGTAGAGGGACTGCGCGGCATCGGTCGGGGCGTTGACGCAGCCGTGGCTCATCACATGGCCGAAATTGTGATGCCAGTACGTGCCATGGATCGCGTAGCCCCCGCCGATGAAGTACATCACCCACGGCACATCGGGCAGGTTGTAATACTCCGCGTCGCCCGCCTTGCCGTTCGTCATGTCATCCTTGGTCAACTTCTCGAAGATGTTGTAGCTGCCGGGCGGGGTGGGATGTTCAGCCGTGCCGGTGCTGACGAGCGTCGTGAAGACGGTCGAGTTGCCGATATGCGCGTAGAGCGTCTGCTGCGCGAGGTTCACTTCGATCCACTTCTGGAACATGTTCGGCGTCCACTCGACGAGGTTGCCCTGATCGCGCGGGGCCATATTCGCGTGGATGGATTGCGCACCGGATTTGCCCATCAGACCGATCAGGACGCTGCCGCCATTGATCTCCGGGTGCCACTCGAAACGCGCCCGCTCGAAATACTGCACGGTGTAGGAGTTGCCGTCGTCCGCGTTTTTCTCGGTGAACTCCTGCGAGAGCGGGTAGCCATAGATCGGCAGGCCGCCGTTCGCCTGCCAATAGAGGCGGAAGCCGTTGGCGAGTGTGTGCTTCGTCTCCGGGAAGAACATCGCGCCATCATCGTTCAATTGCGTCGTCGTGCTTTCCGGCACGGCCTGGAAAGGCTGATCGTTGCGATTCCCGGCCAATTCGCGCCCGAGTTGGCCGAGCAGGACTTCGTACGGTGTCCCGGCGTTCTCCGGGTGATACTCCATCCGCACGCGCTCGAAGAACTGCACGGTCATCGGCTTGCCGGAGGAGTCTTTGATGGAAGTCTCTTCCGTGACGGGGAAGCCGAAGCGCGTCAGCCCGCCATTATTCGTCCAGTAGTTCATGAACGCCCCGCCGACCGCGTGATGCGTCTGCGGAAAGTAGAGGGTCGTCGGCGCGTCGGGCGCGACATCCGGGATCACAGGCGCGGCGGCGACGGGTGTCCCCGCGCTTCCAACGACGGCAAACAGGCCGACAATGACCGCCAGCAGCGTAACGTACCGCATCAACCGCATGGACTCATACCCTTTCCGCATGACCCTGGGACCCGAACCCGCACCGACCGAGAACCCATGATGCACGAACGACCGGGACCCCACATCTCCATCTTCAATTCGTCATCGTAGCAGACGACGCAATGGCCGGTGCTACAATGCCACCCAATTGCGCACATCCCGGGCAACCGGACGCGCGAATCTTCCATAGAATAGGACGAGTGACCTCAATAATGGTTCCGTCTCCGTGTATGGGCGGTTCCAACCCAACGGAGGAAAGATCCGTGCCCACGAACGCATCACGCAGTAATGATGCCATCCCCGCACTACGCGCTGATATGCGGGCGGTTGGGCGCTCCGCCTTCGCGCGCGGCATGGTCTGGGGGACGAGCGGCAACATCAGCGGCAAACTGCCGGATGGCTCGCTGCTGCTGTCCAAAGCCGGGACGGACCTCGCGGACCTCGCGGACGATGATTTCGTCATCGCCCTCCCCGGCTTCGATGATGCCATCCCACCCGAGGTGACGAGCGAAGTCTGCATGCACCGCGCCGCTCACGCCGCCGGGGATGACGTGCGCTGCGTCCTCCATCTCTCGCCAACCTGGGTGACGCTCGCCGCGACGACGGGCATCGCCGTCCCGATCACGGCGACCGCCGAAGCCCACCTGATGCTCGCCGGCCTGACGCGCGTCCCGTGGGCCTGCCCCGGCACGCCCGATCTTGGTCACGCGGTCGCGACGGGTCTGATGAACGGCACGCGCGCCTTGATCCTCGAAGGCCATGGCGCATTGACTCTCGGTCGCACCCCACGCGAAGCCCTGTTGCGGATGGAGACGCTCGAATTCGTCGCCCGCCTCGCCATCCTCGCCCACCAATCCGGCCTCCCCCTCATCGCCATGCATCCCGCCCAGCGCACGCAAGTGAGCGAGCGGTACGGAAACCACGGGACTTGAAAACGAAGCACAGAGGACACAGAGGACGCAGAGAATATAGGGAAGAAAGATGAGAGAAACCCTTTTATGTCTTTCTCTGTGCTCTCTGTGTCCTCTGTGTCCTCTGTGCTAACCCCTATGTCGTGCCATGTAGGGAGCGGATGTAGCGGATGAGCGCCCAGATGTCCTGATCGCTGAGGGTGCCGGTGAAGGAAGGCATGCCGGTGCCGGTGATGCCGTGGCTGATCCACCAGTAGAGGTCGCCGTCGGTATGAGTAGCCAGATGGCTGCCGGTGAGGTCCACGGGGCGAGGATTGAGGTTCTGGCCGAGCGGCCCGTCACCCTTGCCGCCCGCGCCGTGGCAGATCGCGCAGTTCTGGGCGAAAAGTTGCTGGCCGCGCGCGAGGGTCGCGGTGTCGCGCAGGGCGGGGTTCGCGATGCCCGTTGTCGGCGTGCGGTCGGTCGAGTTGTAGCCGAAGACAATCACACCGAGCAGTAGCGCGCCGACGCTCCAGGTACGGTACGCCGTCCGTGTTCGCCCCCGTAGCGCCGTGCGGAAGCGGGACGGATAGGTGAGACCAAAGAGCGCCGCGCCGACGAGCGCGAGCATCAAACCGAACCAGGCATCGGGCAGCAAACGCGGCCAGAGGAAGCCCGTCTTGGCGTCCGTGACTGAAGATGTGGGCGTCTGGGTCGTTTGGAAGCGGGCAGGATCGGAGGTAAAGGAGAAGTTCAGGCGCGCGTCCTCCGCGATGTTTGCCCGACGGATAACGAGTTGGACATTCCAGAGGCCCTTGATTGGGAAGAAGATACCGGTGGCGCGATAATGGCCGCTTGGATCGCGCGCCAGTACGACGCTCGTCTGACCGAGGTCCGCGCCGGAGAAGGTAATGAATGCCGTCACACGCTGCACGTCCGGGAGCGGTTGCGCGGTCTGCGGATCGGCGATATTCGCGTCGAGCGCGCTGCCGTCCTTCCCCGTCGTCGTTAGGAGCACAACCGTCATCCCCGCCGCGTCCTGCATCTCGGCAGATTGCGGGCCGCTGCTCAGGTCCACTTCCTGACCTGCGGTCGGAGGCGCGACGGCGACGGCGTTATTGAGGCGCGGATCGGCGAGCGCGGCATTCGCGCCGGTGAGCAGGTGCGCGGGCGGTAGTTGGGTGAGCGTCGCCGTGACGAGCAGCACGGCGAGGCCGAGCGCCGCCTCGACGCCCAGGAGACGCGGCAGCCAGCGGCGTGCCCGCTCCGTATCGCCGAGGCGCGGCTTGATGACGCGCAGGTTGAGCGCGGCGGTCGCAATCAATGGCACGATCAGCGCGTGCTTGATGAGCAGCGTCTGGCCGTACGAGGTGTTGAGGATCGTCGCCCGCGTCGTGTGCAGCGTCATCGCATAGAGGCCCGTCGCGATCAGGCAGACGACGGAGGCGAGCGCGAGGTTCGAGAAGCGCCCAACCGCCGCGACCAGATACGCCGTTTGCGCCACTGTGTCGAGCGGGCGGAGCGCGCGGCGCAGCGTGGCGAGCAGAATGAGCAACCCGCCGAACCAAACTCCCATCGCGCAAAGGTGCGCCGCGTCCGCGAGAATAGCGAGGACAGGCTGATGCTGACTCTCGATAGCGTGGCTGCTGAACGTCAACACCACCGCGAGCAGGAGCGCGACGCCCAATCCCAGCCGCCACGGCCAATCGGCAATCGGCGATACATCGGGCAGACGTGCTGCCCACGCGCCGGGGCGCGGCGTCGCGATCACACCGAGCGCCGAGGAGTGTGCCCGCCCGAAGGGCAGGAGCGTCGCGAGCATGCCGACGAGGAAGAGCAATGCGACGACGGTGATCACTCGCCAGACCACCCCATACGTCGTGTCATAGGTGAGGCGGCGCAACGTATCGCCCCGTACCTGGAAGAGTGAGAGGTCCGCCACCGTCGCGGCCTGCACGACGAGCGTCGCGAGATGCGCGAGGACAAAGGCAACGAGGCCGCCGAGCGCCCACGGCCTCAGCATGCGTGTGGCATGCCGCCATACCGTCTCGCCGTCATCGAGCATCGCCGTCGCGGGGCGGAGGACGAGCACGGCAAGCCCGAACGCGCCGATCAGCACGCCGAGCGCGAGATAGCGCCACCAACGCACGATCACCGCAAGAACGGACGGATTGCCGCTACCGGAGAGTGCGGACGCATTCGCCGCGCCGCCGGTCGTCGGCGCGCCAATCGGCTGTGGTTCCAGCGGCGGGGCGGGGCCGAGACCGCTGGCAAGCGTGAACGAGTAATTGCCCTTCGTCAGATGGCCATCATTGGCGAGCGCCTGCCACGCGACGGTGTACAGTCCCGGCGCGAGTTTGCCGTTCAGTGTCACTTCCACGACGCTCGGATCACTCGCTTCTGCCGTCGCCGCGCCCCCGGCAATCGCCTTGCCGCTCGTATCGAGCAGCGTGATCTCGTTGAACTTCGGGTCCGGGATCTGATCGAAGCGAATGCGGATCGTCTTCGGTGGCTGGCCGATCGTGCTACCCGGCACCGGCGTCGCGGCGACCAGCGCGGCATGCGCGGCGACCGGCGCCGAAACGAGCGTCACACCGATGAACGCCACCACGAGTGCGACGACGCCACGAACGATCCGTTTTTGCAACCAGTGTCCGCGTGTCATGAGCAACATCGTTTTCCTGTATGCTGTCGGAGCGAGCCGCAAACGCGTCTCCCTCGCTGGCGTCCCAGTGATTATCCCGCCGGACCAGTGGAGCGTCCACAGCGGCGGCGCAGATCGGCTATGCTGGTACAAACGCATCGCGGGAAGTACGGTTCCGCATGGTGACGTGATGAAGGCACAATGGGGGTGTGATGTCACTCTCTCATTTCAGCGAAGACCCGACGATCAAACGGTTCGTGCCCCGACCGCCATTGGCGCATCCAGAGGCCGAGCCGCTCGTCTGGGCGATTGACGATTGGCACGCACCGATCTATTCCGTCCCGCGCGATTGCCCGCGCGTCACCTTCTGGCCGCTGCCGACTACTACCCCAGACGATTACGAGCGGTACTTCGCCGCCGTGCCGGGCCGCATCGTGATTGCCATTGAAAGCGCGTGGCTGGAACGGCTGCGTGCGACCCGCCTCTACCGCTACCGGATACCGGAGGAAACATTCGAGGACATCCACGACCACGGTGTCCATGTCAGCCGGGTGCCGGTCGTGCCGCTCGCTGTCGAACCGGTAGGTGATCTGCTCGCCGCGCTGGCGGATGCAGACGTCGAATTGCGGATCACGCCCTCGCTCGTGCCCCTCGGACGCGCGATCATCCAAACCACGCTACACTTCTCATTGATCCGCATGCGTAACGCGCGCGGCTGGACGGACAGATAAGGAAAGAGCGAGCATGATACGGCGCAACCGACGCGGCATCCTGCCGGTGATCCTCATCGCGATCATGCTCGCCGCATGTGGCACGAGCATGCCTACACCGACGCCCGCACCCACACCAACGACACTGGCCCCTATTGCCCGGTCTACATCCGCCACACCAACCACTCTTTTCCCCGGATCAGCGACGCCTGCCGTGACCGCCGTACCGGGCACGCCCTCCTCCGCTCCACTCGTCGCGAACCGCATGGCCTTGCCAACGCGCGCGCCGGAGATGACCGCTGGCGCGCGGAGCGATGGCTGGATACTGGACCGTATCGAGACGTCCGAGAGCGGTGGCCGCGTCTCGCTAACACTGCGGTTCGAGCCGCTGCCGGGGCAGGCAGGCGGTCCAGAGGCCGATGCGTGGTTCGAGCAGGACGACAGCACCTATACGATCGCGGTACGCGGCGTGCGGGGATCGAACCTCGTGCTGCCGCCGAGCACAATGATGCCGCTCACCGTCCCACCGTTACGCGGGTATTACGCATTGCCGGTGCGGGATGATACGATCTTCGCGCTTGTCGCCGTGGCAGCGCGTCCATCCGTCGCGTGGTCACTGACGGCGAGCGATGGCCCGGGCATTCTGCGATTGACGTTGACTGGATAATCAGCCGTGACGGAATCCGGTAGCGTAGGCTTCAGCCTGCGTCCCAGATCGCAAGGTTCTCTCCCGCGAAAGAAC
>JBPCPB010000513.1:0-4006 GCA_050999735.1 Thermomicrobiales bacterium
AGTCCACGCCGTACGGCTCGCACGACATGCCGATCAACCCGATTGGCTACGCGCTGATGTACGGCGCGTCGTTCGTCGCCCGCGCCTTCTCCGCGCAGCGGCAGGTGATGAACAAGATCATGACGCGTGCGATCGCGCATAAGGGCTTCTCGTTCATCCAGGTGATGTCCCCTTGCGTCACCTTCCACGACACCTACAAGACCTACAAGGACATTACCCAGCCGATGCCCGAAGGCCACGACGTTTCCGACCGCGAGGGCGCGATGCACCTGGCAATGACGGAGGAAAAACTCTCCCTCGGCGTCTTCTACGAGGGCGACCGGATGGAGCCTCCAGGCGACTACATCAACGATCCCTACATTGATGTCACACAGACCGATCCGATGGATCGCCTGAACACGTACTTCGACAAGTACGCCTAAGCAGTAACGAGTAACGAGAGGGCCGGGCCGTGAGGTTCGGCCTTTCCCGTCTCATACTCTTTCGCGATAGCAGTGGCGTGATCCTTTGCGTAGGGGCAATTCGTGAATCGCCCTTTTACGGCAGCAGGGTGCTGCGGGAGAGGCCGGATGCTCCGAGGAGGGCGATTCACGAATCGCCCCTACGGAAGAATGGCAGCATCGAGTTACCATGACATATCTATCGCGAAAGAGTATCAGCCCTCGGTTCTTCCCGGTCACCTGTCCCTTTGGACACAGATAAACTGTCCCGATGAACGAATCACGGGGAGCCGTTGTCCGCTATTCTACGGACAGAAGACAACGCGGACTGGCGCTCCCCCAGGCGCATCCCCACAGACCGCGCATCCCTTCTCATCCCCTTCCCCAGACCCCGGCCCTTGCGTTTCCCCCGCAAGGGCCTCTTTACGCGCGCCGAATGCGATTCCCGTCTCCCCTCTCCATTGCTGACAAACAATGGAGAGGGGTCGGGGGTGAGGCTTACATCAACGCCGCCTTGACAGTTGCAGGCGTGAAGGGAATCGTCCGAATCCGGTGGCCGATGGCATCGAAGATGGCGTTCGCAATCGCGGCGGCGATGGGCAGGCTGGAGATCTCCCCGACGCCGAGCGCCGGTTCGTGCGGCTGATTGATGAGGGCGATGTCCACCGTCGGCACTTCCGGGAACGTCAGGATCGGGTACGAGCGCCAATCTATGCTCGTCACGCGCGATTGATCGAAGGTCACTTGCTCCTTCAGGGCACGGCTCGTCGCCTGGATGACGTTCCCCTCGATCTGATTCTTCAGGCCGTCCGGGTTGATAATGAGGCCGCAGTCATGCGCCACGCTCACCCGTTTAACCTGCACCTGCCCGCTACCCCGATCCACCGCGACTTCCGCCACCGCCGCGCAGTAGGCCAGGTTGTTCTCGTAGCGGATAAACGAGATACCGCGTCCATTTGCCATGCCATTGCCGCTGGCGTCCGGCCCCGGTGAGGGGCGGGATTGCCACCCGGCGAGGTCCGCCACTTTCCGCACGACGGCGATGGCCCGTGGGTCATCGAGGTGATGGAGGCGGAACTGAACGGGGTCAGCGCCTGCCGCCGCCGCCAGTTCGTCCATGAACGATTCGTTGGCGAAGGTGTTCGCCACGCCGCCGAGGCTGCGCAAGGCCGACGGACGGAGTGGCGAGTTCGCGAGCCAGTGCGCGACGACGCGATTGTTCTTGAAGGTGTAGTTCGTCGGCGCATTGCGGTCGCCGCCCGTCGTGCCATTCTTCGCGGCAGGCGCGGGCGACGCGATCAGTTGACCGGCAAGGAGGTTGCCCGCCATGCCGCCGGGGCGCGTGCTGTGGGTCGGCGTCCAGACGCCATAATCCCAGGCGACGACATTACCCTGCGCGTCCAGACCGCCCGTAACGTCCATGACCATTGCCGGACCTTTCGGCTCCCAGGCATGCTCGTCCTGCCGCATCCATTGCACGCGCACTGGCTTGCCGACCGCCTTGGAGAGCAGCACCGCGTCCGCCGCCGCATCGTCGAACCCATTATGCCCGTAGCACCCCGAACCCTCCATGTGAACCACTTGCATGGAGTCCGCGGGTATGCCGAGCAGTTGGGCGAGCGCGCCGCGCAACGGATAGACTCCCTGCGTGCTCGACCAGATCATCGCCTTGTCCGGTCGCACATCCGCGACCGCGCACGAGGGGCCGATGGAGCCATGCATCTGGTACGGCTGCTGATACGTCGCGTGGAGCGTCTTCGCCGCGCCCTTCAACGCACCGTCCACATCGCCATCGTTTTTCAGGGATTTGTCGGTCGCTGTCTGATTACGGAGGAAGGTGAAGAGGTCTTCCATCTTCGGCAGATTCGCGGCGGTCTGCCATGTCACCTTCAGTTGCTGCGCCGCGTTGATCGCTTGCTCCTCGCGCTCGGCGACGACGCCGACAAAGTTGCCGTTACGGACGACCTTAACAATGCCGGGAAGATTCGCCACCGAACCTTCGTCGAGGTTTTGCAGCGTCGCGCCGACCCCCGATGGGCGGACGACGCGACCATGCTGCATCCCCGGCACCAAGAAGTCCTGCACATACGCCGCGCCGCCGATGATCTTCGCGGTAATGTCCACGCGCGGCACGGGTGTGCCAACGACTGTGTACTGGTCAGGGTTCTTCAGCGGCGCTTTGCCGGAGACTTTGCGATTGAAACGCTGATTGCCGATCAAGGCGGCGTAGGTAACATTCTTCGTCGGGTCACTCTGCATGCTGACGATACCGTCTTTGACGGTCAACCGGGCGGCAGGCGCGCCGAGGCGATCCGACGCGAGCGCGAGGAGCGCCTGCCGGGCCTCGGCGCTCGCCTGCCGGAGCGCGACGCCGCTGCTTTGGATCGTCGCGCTCCCGGCGGTGTATCCCTCGTCCGGCGTCCGCGCAGTGTCGCCCATCACCATCGTGATCCGCCCGAAAGGAACATCCAACTCGTCCGCGACGATCTGCGCGAGAGCGGTCTGGACACCCGTGCCGAGTTCGACCTTGCCGCTAAAGACCGTGACGTTCCCGTCATTCATGATCGCGAGCCACGAATCAACCTGGTCGGCGGCAAGCGGCGCCATTGTTTCCGCAGCCGAGGAACCGGAGGCAGGTGAGGACGCGCCAGGCGCGGAGAGCGGCGCGGCGGTGGCGCCCGCCGTTGGGGCTTGTTCGGCACGTGCGGTTGCAGCCGCGGTCGCGGGTGATGCCGGGGTCGGAGGCGCCGCTTGTGGCGTCGCGGCGGGCGCGGTCGGCGTCGAAGCGCCCGGCGCGTTGCTACACGCGGCAAGACTGAAACTGACGACCAGCGCGCCACCACTCTTGAGGAACGCGCGGCGGGAAACTTTGTCCGTCATCATGGCCGGCTCTCCTTTCATTGTGGGTTCCCCGCCGCACGAGCGATGGCGCGGAGGATACGCAGGTGCGTGCCGCAGCGACAGAGGTTGCGTGCCAGCGCCGTGCGGGCTTGCGCGTCAGTCGGATGCGGGTTCTGCTTCAGGAGCGCCGCGCCCGTCATAATCATGCCGGAGATGCAGTAGCCGCACTGCGATGCCTGCTCCGTAATGAATGCCTGCTGCAACGGATGCGGCTTCTCCGCAGTGCCGAGTCCCTCCAGCGTCGTCACCTGTGCATTCGCGACTTGTGAGACGGGCATCCGGCATGAGCGGACCGCCCGATCGTTGACATGAATCGTACATGCACCGCACTGCTCCAGCCCACAGCCAAATTTCGGCCCATGGAGTTGCAATTCGTTGCGCAGCACATAGAGAAGGGGTGTGTCCGGCGCCGCGACAACCGCATGCGGCGCCCCATTGACGGTAATTGTGAGCGTCTCTGCCATCACTGCCTCGCTTTGCTTCGCACCACACGTGTATCGGAAGCCGCCCCCTCTTGCATATCAAGAATAGCACCACGCCTGACATCCGGACATAACTCAGCCCGTCACCGGACGACCGAGGATTGCGGCAAGGCGGGGCGGTAACGCCCCATATTCCGCGATGTGTGCCGCCAGGATCGCTTCGGTCGCGAAGACATCCATCAG
>JBPCPB010000286.1:0-17089 GCA_050999735.1 Thermomicrobiales bacterium
TCTTCCTTCCTGCCGGTCGCGCGTGCGCCGTGTCTTGGCGGGAGCGGGACTGATCGAAAAACGCCGACACACCTCCCGACTATTGGCCCCCTCCCGCGAAGCAGGCAGGACGAACTCCTGACGCAACGTTGCCACCGATCACTCCTGCCACGGCATACCGCGCCTCCTTTCCGGGAGCGGGTCTCCCGCAGAAACGTGTCAGGTAGCTCCCCGCACACCGGTCCGGTCTCTCTCCGGTCTATACAAACCGGAGGGGCCGGGGGTGAGGTTCCCGATCAAAACGCAATCGCTCCACTGTATTACAATGAACCAACGCGGTCACCGTATCGCTGCCGCCATCGCCCCGACCGAGGAACAACCAACGATGCGTGTGGAACGGCGCGGACGGAAAAACAGCAGCCGACGAGTCGCCATCGGCGGGATCGCCCACGAAACGAATCTCTTCAGCAACGTCCCGACGGACTTCGAGCACTTTCGCCAGCGCGTCCTGATCGGTGGCCGCGATCTCCTCTCCGGGTTTGCGGGTACACGGACCGTGATTGGTGGCTTTCTGGATGGCATTACGGCCACCGGCGCAACCGCAATTCCCCTCCTCTATGCTTCCGCAACGCCCGGCGGCATCGTCACGCGCGCCGCGTACGCCGCACTGCGGCAGGCGCTCCTCGATCACCTGCGCGCTGCGGGTGCGGTGGATGCCATCCTGCTGGGGCTGCATGGCGCGATGGTCGCTGAGGATGTCGCGGATGTGGAAGCCGATCTCTTGCAGGCGGTGCGGGCAACTGTCGGACGCGGCGTGCCGATAATCGCGACGCTCGACTCGCACGCGAATATCTCCCCCGCGATGGTCCATGCCGCCGATGCGCTCGTCGCGTACACGACCTATCCGCACATTGATACGTACGAGCGCGGCTATGAAGCAACAACGCTCCTTCAGCGCCTCCTCAATGGACAAACCACCATTGCGACCGCGCTCGCCTGCCCGCCGATGCTGGCACCCCTGCCGCCGCAATGCACGACCGAGGAGACGCCAATGCGCCAGGTCCTGCGGGTCGCCGAGCGCGAGCGGCGACGGCCGGGCGTGCTGAACATCAGTGTCGTGGGCGGCTTCCCCTATAGCGATGTTCGCGATGCCGGTCTGCGCGTGCTCGTTTCGACCGCAGGCGATGAACCACTGGCGCGGGACATCGCACAACGGATCGCGGACGACGCATGGCGGCGGCGCGCGGAGTTTGCACCAGCCCTCACACCGATTGACGACGCGGTGCGGCGGGTGGAAGCAGCGACCGCATACCCGATCATTCTCGCGGACAGTGGCGACAATCCCGGCGCGGGCGCGCCGTGCGACGGCACAACGCTGCTTGCCGCGCTGCGCGAGGCCCGCGTGCGCGAGGTCGCCATTGGGGTAATCCACGACCCGGAGACGGTCGCACACGCGGTCGCGGCGGGGACAGGCGCGGAGATCGCGGTACGCCTCGGCGGAAAGACGGATAATCTGCATGGCGCCCCGGTGAGCGCGATTGCCCGCGTCGGACGGATCACCGATGGAATCTTCACGAACACCGGGCCAATGGGCATGGGTGGCCGGACACGAATGGGCACGACGGCGGTGCTCGATCTGGACGGCATCGCGGTGATCGTGACCGAGCAGCGCGCCCAGGCGCTCGATCTCTCGCTCTTTCGCAGCGTTGGTATCGAGCCGATGATGACACGGGCCATCGTCGTCAAATCGAGCGTCCACTTCCGCGCGGCATTCGCGCCGATTGCCACGAAGATTATTGACGTGGACACGCCGGGGATCAGCAGCCCGCATCTCGAACGATTCGCGTTTCAGCGCGTCCGCCGCCCGATCTGGCCGCTGGATGTGGACACGACGTACATACCGGGAGAATAACCATGCATACCCAGCGAACGCGCGATACAGCGCAACGCACGCGCCTCGTTGATGTCGCGGCAGGGCGCGCGCCCGCCGATCTCATTCTCGCCAACGCGCGGATTGTCAATGTCCACGCCGGTGACATCGAGGAAGGCAACGTCGCGATCTGTGACGGCCGGATCGCGGGCATCGGGCCATATACGCGTGGCGCGGAGACGGTTGACCTCGGCGGGCGATACCTCGCGCCAGGATTGATGGACGCGCATATCCATCTCGAATCAAGTCTGCTCTGGGTTACTGAATTCGCGCGCGCCGTCATCCCGCACGGCACGAGCGTGACGGTCTCCGATCCGCATGAAATCGCCAACGTGCTCGGCCTGACCGGCATGCGCGCGCTGATCGCCGGGACGCGCGACCTGCCGATGTCGTGCTTCTTCACGATGCCTTCGTGTGTGCCCGCCAGCCCAAGCGAGACGGCGGGCGCGACGTTCGGCACCGATGAGATTGCGGAGGGGTTGGCGATCCCGGAGGTGATCGGCCTCGGCGAACTGATGGCCTATCCGCTCGTGATTGACGCGGTCCCGGCGCTCCTCGCCCGCGCGATCGCCGCCGAGGAAGCGCACCGGCCGATTGACGGCCACGCGCCCGGCGTGCGCGGCGCGGAATTGCAAGCCTATATCGCCGCCGGCCCGCGCTCCGATCACGAGTCGGTGACGCTGGAAGAGGCGGCGGAGAAATTACGGCGCGGGATGTCCATCATGATTCGTGAAGGTTCGACGGAGCACAATCTCGCCGCCCTCCTGCCGCTCGTCAATGACCGGACATGGCCGTTCATCATGTTCTGCTCCGACGACCGGGAATGCTCGACGCTTATCACGGACGGGCACATGGACGAAACATTGCGCCGTGCGGTTCGCGGCGGTCTCGACCCGATCCGCGCGTTGCAACTCTGCACGATCAACACCGCGCGCTACTGGAATTTCCGCGATCGTGGCGCCATCGTACCGGGGATGCGCGCCGATCTGGTCGTGCTGGAAGACCTGGCATCATTCCGTGTTCTGCGCACCTATCACGCGGGAAGATGCGTCGCGGCGGAGGGCATGCCGCTCTTTGCGAGCACGAGCGCGATCCCGGATGTATTGCGGCGGACGATGCAGATCGGCGAGTTCGGCGTCGCGCGGCTCGGCGTGCCGTCAGACGGCAGCCCGATGGACGCCGTGGGCATTATCCCCGGCCAGATTGTCACCGAGCATCTGCGTGTCGCACCGCGCGTTGTGGATGGCTACGTTCAGGCCGATCCTGCCCGCGACATCCTCAAACTGGCGTGCATCGAGCGGCACCGCGCGACGGGCAATGTCGGCATCGGCCTCGTCGTTGGTCTCGGTTTGCGGGAAGGGGCGATCGCCTCATCGGTCGCGCACGACGCCCACAACATCATCGTCGCGGGTACGAACGACGACGACATGGCCCGCGCCGTCCGCGCGGTCGAAGCGATGGATGGCGGCCTCGTCCTCGTCGTCAACGGTACGGTGCGCGGTCAGGCACCGCTGCCGATTGCCGGCCTGCTCTCCGATCAGCCTGCCGCATCGGTCGCACGCGATCTCGAGCAACTTTCGCGGCAGGTGCAGGCGCTCGGTTCGCCGCTCCCCGCGCCCTTCGCCACGCTCTCCTTCCTTGCGCTCTCCGTCATCCCCGCCGCCCGCGTCACCGATCAGGGATTCATCGCACTCTGATTGAAGAGCGGATCTGACGCATAGGCGATTGCGACGACGCGGTTGGGCAGAAACTGACCGATGACGGATCTCAGTCCTCGTTCGCGATCCGCCCCGCCTTCGTCGGTCAGCAGCAGTTCTTCGCAGTAGGCGGCGATATCCTCGACGATCCGCTCGTAGCGATAGTACGCAAGGGCCACCGGATTGATTTCTGTCCGGCCATATCCTCGATAGAACAATGCTTCTGCCCGTGCGCTGTTCCAGACGCTAGCAACACCACCACCGATGAACATCAAATCACGCTCCTTGGGCGCGACGATGAGCGTGTCCCAATCAACGATGTACAGCGCGCCGTTCGCGTCAATCAGAACATTGGCCGCGTGGATGTCGGCGTGGCACAAGACCATGTCGGGCAACTGGGCACGCAGGACAGCGCCGAGGGCGTCGGCGCGCTCGATCAGATGGGAGATTTCGTCGCGTCGGTCGCGCAGGAATGCTGCTAACGCTGCCGCGATGGGGTCGGTAAACGCGTTCTCCTCAGCGCGTGCTTGAAACGTCCTGACGAGATCGCGCCAGTAGGGTGCGTACTGCTCGTGCGGGATGCGCCGCTTGAGCGCAGGTGGTACGGCAGCCATATGAATCCGCCGAAGCGCGGTACCCAGATCAGTCCACTGGCGCTCCGATAATGGCGCCGCGACCCCATTCTTACCTACGACAAACGGGAACAGAATCATCGCGAAGGCGTCCATGCGCATCCACAAGCGCCCCGCAGCGGTGGCGATGGGAGCAATAATCTGTGCGATACCTTGGCTGTGCAGGAAGCGAGGGATCGTGACGGTCGTCTCGTCGAAGGCGCCACTGCGCAGTTTCAGGAAGTACGGCGTCCCATCGTCGGCGACAACCCGATAGACGGCGGTGTTCACGTCGTTGCCAAGCGGGAGAAAAGCGACCTGAGTGACGTGCAGTCCGTAGTGATCGCGCAGACAGGAGATGAGTTTTTCATCCGGCACATCCGGTTTCTCAAGCATCGTTTTTCGCCCACCATGCGAGAGTTCAATATCCGTGGCAGTAGACAGATACCCAGTGTACGTCGAACCACGGCGCTATGCATGCGTGCCTGAGCGATTGTCAACCAGTCTTTATCATTACCTCCCACGTAATCGCTTGACGGCGTCGTGGCCCTTATCATGACAATAATGTTATCACGGCCGTGTAGCCCGGATCGAGAAGGTATGGAATCGAGAAGAACAGAAAGGCAGTGTACCGTGACCGAGATTGAAGATGTGACACCGATCGGCGAGGTCGTCAACGGCTACTTCGCGATGTGGAACGAGACCGACCCCGCGCGCCGCCGTGCGGTAACCGCCGCGACGTGGGCACGAGACGCCAGTTACCGCGATCCACTATTCACCGCCGATGGCCACGAGGCGCTGGATGCGCTGGTCGTCGCCGTCCACGAGCAGTTCCCCGGCCACCGCTTCCGACTGACCGGACCCGTTGATACGCATCACGACCGGGCGCGGTGGGCGTGGGAACTCGCCGGTCCCGACGGCAGCCCGCCAGTAGTCACCGGGGTTGATTTTGCAGTCCTCGCACCCGATGGCCGACTGTGCGCGGTCACTGGCTTCTTCGCACCGCCAGCCGACGCCGCCTGATTTTCCGAAAGGAGCCTTCAATGACGACTCATCACGTCGCATCCAGCCTCGGCCATACCGCAGGCAACGCCGAGGGGCGGCGTGGTGAGCCGCACACGGCGATTGCACGACACCCGCAGCGGCCGGTTGGCGAGTTATTGCGCCAATGGCGCGAGCGCCGCCGACTGAGCCAGATGGAACTCGCGCTCGACGCGGAGATTTCCACGCGGCATCTCAGTTTTGTGGAGACCGGCCGGTCCACGCCGAGTCGCGAGATGGTTCTCCATCTCACCGAGCAACTTGACCTGCCACTCCGCGAGCGCAATCACCTGCTGCTGGCTGCGGGTTACGCCCCTGTCTACTCGGAAACGCCGCTGGCCGCCCCGCAACTGTCGGCGGTGCGCGTGGCAGTGCGTCAGGTATTGATCGGGCACGAACCCTACCCCGCTGTGGTCGTGGATCGGGGCTGGAACCTCGTTGACGCCAACGCCAGCCTCGCGTTGTTCACGGACGGAGTAGCGCCGGAACTGCTCGCGCCCCCGGCCAACGTGCTACGGGTAAGTCTGCACCCCGACGGGATGGCGCCACGGATCGTCAATCTGGGCGAGTGGCGTGCCCATCTGCTCGGGCGGCTGCGCCGTCAGGTCGCCCTTACCGCCAACGCCGCGCTCGCCGATCTCTATACCGAACTACGCGCCTATCCCTGTGACCGGCCCGATCCGGAGATCGAGGCTCCGGGGCCGGGCGACATCGTCGTCCCACTCCGCATCCGCCATGGCGACCGGGAACTGACCTTCTTCAGCACCGTCGCCACCTTTGGCACGCCGCTCGACATTACCGTCGCCGAACTCAGTATTGAGTCGTTCTTTCCCGCTGACGCCGAGACGACCACCGCCCTGTGGAACGGCGCGGCGCCCGGCACGGTTGGCGACGATTGAGCGCGGCGCGGTGCTGCCGCACAAACACATCCGCAGGCAGACGCCGTTGTCTGCCCTATGACCAAGGAGGATCACGATGGAAAGTTTGTATTACCTCTCATGGCGGGGCTACCCCGCGCTGGCGCTCGCGGTTGTCGGGATTGTGCTGGTCGCCCGCGCCGGATGGGGCGAACGCAAGGCGGTGCAACAGTACCGATTCGGCACCGATGCGCGATTACTGACGCTGATACGAGATTTCCGGCACGCGGTGATCGGCCTCGCCTTCGCGGGCATCGCCGCCGCATGGTACTGGCAGATTCCGTGGCTCCTCGCCGTCGCTGTGATTCTCGGCGCGGGGGAGACGTTCGAGACCAGTAACGATATCGCCGCGCTCACACAGGCGGAGCGGCAGTCGCGCCGACGCGCGGATGCGGTGAAAAACGGGCTATGAGATGACGGAGGTGATGCAAGCGGGAGAGCCTGCATCACCTCGTAATAAACGACGTCTTCAGCGCTCGTCTATGCCACCGATGCGCCGCCGCCGGATCGCTTTCTGCTGCTGGCGGCGCGCGCGGCGATCCATTTTTAGCGCCCAGCGGCTCACAACGACCGCGAGGAGCGCGGCGAGCAGCAGACCAACGATCAACACCGTCACGCCAAGTTGCACAGACAATTAAATCGCTCCTTCGCGAGACAGGTCCGCGTCATCGGGCGCACCCCCGACGGATACTGGCATGATACCGATACGATACGATTGCTCGACGATGCCGCGCCGCACGCGCCGTTCCGCCGCCGCCAATCGTTCGATGAGCGGGCTGTCCGGGCGCACGGCCTGGAGCATCGTTCGCACCTGCCGCATGATATCCAGCGACTTATTGAAGGCAAGCACGACATCCCCCTCGCTGAGGCCGATTTTCTCGACAATGCGCTCCATCACTGCCCCGCGACACCACGCCCGGAGCGCGCCGTAGAACAATGGGTGATACCCCGTCGTGATCGCAAGCCCCACCCGGCGCTCCGCCACGAGGACGCCATGCGTCAGGTCATCGAGGCGCTCGCGCACGAGCGTGAGATGGCGCGGCAACTCGAAGGTGTTTTCGAAGCGCGCATCCCGGTCATAGGCGAACCACGAAAAGACTTCCGCCACGTCCTCCGGCACGAGATCGTCGAGCCAGCCGCGATCAACGAGTTCCGCAATGACCAGCCCGTTCCCGTCGAAAATATCGGCAAGCACGTCCGCTTTTGGCGTCGTGTACCCGCGATGAAGATAGCCGAACTGATGGAGCACGGCCGCGATGCCATGAATGAGGTTCCGGGTCTGCGCGTCGTCCGCCTGCGACTCCTGCGCGGCCCGTGCCGCCACTGTCTGACGCTCGCGCGTCAGCCGCTCGAGCACGCCGAGATTCCGGCGATGCTCGTCGCGGACCGGGCAGGCATCGCAGACGTGTACGCGCTGCTGCTCGGTCAGGCGAAGGACCGCTTCGTGTGCCGTGTGGGTAGCCTCGCGGGCCGCTTCCAAATCCTCGTGCTGCACGAGACGGCGGGCGGCGCGGTGTTCCGACAACCATGCATCGAGATCGGGGAGGCCGAGGGTCGCGACCGCCGCCCGCAGCGCACCCCATTCCGGAGGAGAAAGCGCTTCGGCGACGTCCTCGCTGTTCTCCGGAAGGGCAATGAGCGCATCCGGCAATGTGATCGCCGCGTCCGGCGACGGGAGGTGATCCATTTGCCGATATTCACTGACGACCGCAACGGAGAGCGGCGCAGCCACATCCGCAAGCCCGAAGAGGAAGCGGCCGATCGCGGCATGCGTCGCATCCGCAGGCCGTCCGAGATAGACGCCCCAGCCCTTTTCCCGGACATGGATCATCGCGCCAGCCGGCAGCGTGCGGAAGACTTGGCGCAGGACGTGCCGCGTTGGTTCCTTCCACGGGCGATCATCCGTCATCATCAGCACGCGCGTCTCATCTTCCCGCGCGCGGCGTTCCTGCGTCTCCGCAAGTTTGATCCCACGTCCGAGCGCCCGGTACTCGTCGAGCAGATCATCGCCGCCCTCGTAGCCGAGCAAGCACCCCTTGGCGACGTTGGCGATCCGTTCCTCGAAGGCCATGAGGTCCATCTCAGTGTCGCGGACGCGCCGGTTTGTCTGATAGTGCAACAGGCTCTGGCTGAGCAATTGGCGGACGCGCTCGCCCGCCGGTGGGTCCCAGAGATTCAGGACCGTGTTGTACCGCACGGAGAATCCGCTACGTACCGGATGGAGCGGACCCGTCGCGATCCGCAGCATCTCCGTGAACGAGACACGTTGACTGTAGGGTGTCACGACATGGCCGAGCGCGTCCATGCCGCGCCGCCCGGCCCGGCCCGACATCTGCTGAAATTCGTTCGGGATCAGCGGGCGGCGGCGGCGGCCATCCCACTTACTGAGCCGACCGATCACGCATGTTCGGGCCGGCATGTTTACCCCAAGCGCTAATGTGTCGGTCGCATAGACGACGCCCATCAACCCGCCGGTAAAAAGCGTCTCCACCAACTGCTTCAGGATTGGCAGGAGACCCGCGTGGTGGCACCCGATGCCGCGCCGCGCCAGCCGGACGATCTGCGCCACCTGCGCGAGTTGCCGATCTTCCTCCGCGAGCAAATGCAGATGCGCCTCAATGACCCTCTCGATCGCGGCCGCTTTCCCATCCGTCGCGAAGTCCACGCCCGCCGCGGCAGCGTGCTGCGCCCAGACCTCGCAATCCTTCCGACTAAATTGGAAGTAGATCGCGGGCAGCATCGCCTGTTGTTGGAGCGTGAGGACGATTTCCGTCGGTGTCGGCTCATCGCGTTCCGGCGGCATGTCGAGGGCGTCTTCTTCCCACGACTGGCCACGCCAGGCGCGGCGATACTCGCCGCCGGTGTCCGGAAAATCTGCCACCTGCCGCCCCGTCCGGTCAATTACGAGGTTCAGCGCGCCATCGAGATAGTAGTACAGCGCTAGTGGCACGGCCCGCTCGTCATGCATAATCAGTTGGATTGGCCGGTGCGTCCGACCGATCCACGCGGCGATCTCCTGCGCATTTGAGATCGTGGCCGAGAGGCAGACTAATTGGATATGTTCCGGGCAGAGAATGATCGCCTCTTCCCACGTCGTGCCGCGTTCCGGGTCGGCAAGGAAATGGATTTCATCGAAAATGATCGCGTCCACCGTGTCCATCTCCCACGGCGCCTGGATGAGCATGTTGCGGACGACCTCGGTCGTCATGACGAGAATCGGCGCGCGCGGGTTGACCGTCACGTCGCCGGTAAGCAAGCCGACCGCGTCGCCGTAGCGCGCGCGGAGATCGCGGAATTTCTGGTTGGAGAGCGCCTTGATCGGCGTCGTGTACATCACCCGCGCCTGGCGAGCAAACGCGGCATGCACCGCGTACTCCGCGACGACGGTCTTCCCCGTCCCGGTCGGCGCGGCGACCATCACGGACTCGCCGCGCTCGAGGAGCGCAATCGCCTCCTCCTGAAACGGATCGAGCGGGAACGGATAGAGCGCGTGAAACGAGACCGCCGCGCCATTGGTGAAGGGCTGAATCGGCGAGTCGGATTGTGGCGGCAAGACTGTCAATTCGGATTCACTCACGTCCATACCAATAGAGCGGTCGCGATTCATCCTCCAACATAAAGCATACCATATGTAGAACGTATGCCTGGAGACTCGACAGCAAATCCGGCGATGGAACCCGGCATTTGCTATACTGCTATCAGGAATCACGGTGACGCGCATCGCATGACTGAACAGATTGAGGAAGACACATGCTTGAGCAAATCCTGGCGACACTTGAAGATCTCCGCGACCGTGTCGAGGTCGCGCAGGAGCGTCTTTGACCTCGCCAACAAAGAGACGCAGATTACCGAACTGAACGCCCAATCCGGTGCGGAGGATTTCTGGGATGATCCGCAGCAAGCCCAACGCATCATGCAACGGCTGACGAGCCTCCAGAATCAGGTCAGTGCGTGGCGCGTGCTGGCGGGCGAAATCAGCGACGCGTGCGAAATGGCCGAACTCGCCCGGGACGACGCAGCGATTGTGCCGGAACTGCAAACCGAGGTCACGGAGTTGCGCGAGCGCCTCGACCAGATGGAGTTCGATCTGATGCTTGCCGGGCCACACGACAGCGCGAACGCGATCCTGGCGATCCATGCGGGCGCGGGCGGCACCGAGTCGCAGGATTGGGCCGACATGCTGCTGCGGATGTACCTCCGCTGGGCGGAGACGCGCGGCTTCGCGACCGACATCGTGGACCTCACCGAGGGCGAAGAAGCGGGAATCAAGAGCGCGACGATCGAGGTTCGCGGTGACTACGCTTATGGCTACGCGAAGGCCGAGCGCGGCGTTCACCGCCTCGTCCGTATCTCGCCGTACGACGCCAGTAAGCGGCGGCACACCTCGTTCGCGCTCGTCGAAGTGCTGCCCGAAATCGAGGATGACGCGGAAATCGTCATCAACGACGACGATATTCGCGTGGATACCTACCGGGCCTCCGGCGCGGGCGGTCAGCATGTCAACAAGACGAGCAGCGCAATCCGCATCACGCATATGCCAAGCGGCATCGTCGTCACCTGCCAGAACGAGCGTTCGCAGGGCCAGAATCGCGAGACCGCGATGAAGATTCTCCGCGCGCGCCTCGTCGAACGGCGGGAAGCGGAGCGAGCGGTCGAGCAGTCCGCCTTAAAGGGCGAGCACGTCGCGGCGGGGTGGGGGAACGCGATCCGTTCGTACGTCCTGCATCCGTACAACATGGTGAAGGACACACGGAGTGGGTACGAGACCTCGAATACGCAGGCGGTGCTGAATGGTGAACTTGACGGGTTCATGAACGCCTATTTGCGCTGGCATATGGGTGATGCCCCCGCCGCCGGAGATGATGAGGACGCCGCGTGACACGCCGCCGGATGATCGTTGTGCCGCTCTTGCTCTGCCTCCTCGCGTCGCCGGCGAGCGTGGTGCTCTCGCCGATCGGTGCGGCGGCGCCGACGGTTGCCGTTAGCGCGAGCACGGCGACGCCGCATTTCCCGCAGAACATCGCCTTTCATCTCGAGGCGCATGCGGCCTCCGGCGAGATTACCGGCCTCAACCTGCTCTACCACGCCGCGAACACACCGGTGACGAAGCGCGTTCGTGTGCCGGTCGAACGCGGGCAGCAGATCAGGCTCGATTACGCGCTCGACACGCAGACCGATTTCCTCCCGCCGGGTCTCGACATCGAATACCGGTGGGCATTTACGTTGAGCGACGGGACGCAGTACCGCACCGATCCGGCGACGCTCTTTTACATGGACGACCAGCAACAATGGAAGAAGAAGACGAGCGGCCCGATCACACTCTGGTGGTACAGCGGTGATGACGCCTTCGGCCAGGATGCGATTGACACCGCGACGCGCGCCGCGGACACCCTGAAGAAGAATTTCAATGTGGCGGGCGACCGACCGATCCGTATCCTTATCTATTCCAACGCGCGCGATTTGCGCGTCGCCCTACCGCCGAATAGCGCGGAGTGGATCGGCGGCGGCGCATCAACGGAGTTAGGGATTATTCATGCGGCAATCGCGCCGGGCCAGTCCGCGGCGTCAGAAATCCGCCGCATTATCCCGCATGAGATGAGTCACATGGTCGTCTATCAGGCGAGTCTCAACCCGTACAATCATCCGCCACTCTGGCTGGACGAGGGGCTCGCCGTGCATAATCAGGAGACACCCGATATCCGCTTCCGCCCGCTCGTCCGGGATGCCGCGGACAATGGGAAGTTAATCCCCGTGCGCGCACTGGATTCGCCCTTCCCCTTTAATGCGGAGCAGGCGCTCTTGTCTTACGCGGAAAGCGAGAGTATCGTCAACTTCATCATTAACGCCTACGGGAGCAAGTATATCGGCGCGCTCGTCTCGGCCTTCAAGGATGAACTCTCCTACGATCAGGTCGTGCAAAAGGTGCTCAAAGAGAGCATTGAGGACCTCGACAAGGAGTGGAAGGCGAGCCTCAATTATAGCGGCGACCAGGGTGGTATTACCGGATAATCCGCCCGCAGCCCCCTCAACGCATGCGGGCATGAGATAGTCCCCCCTCGCGCGAGCGACGGGGGACTATGGAGAGCCGGTGCCGTTACTTGTAGATCGTCTTCAACTGGTCTACAGCGAACTTGATCGCATCGTCCGGTGTCGCGCCATTGACGGCCTTCCCGAACATCTGGTTGATCAAGTACTGATTGTTGACCTGCGCAGCGTTGGTGTCCGGCGGGCCGGGGTAGCCGAAAATCACGGTGCTTTGATCGTTGATCGTGTCCTGGAGGATACTGAACTTCGGCACGTCGCTGAGCACCGGCATCGGCTTCTTCAGCCAGGCGTTCGTCGTCGGCAGTTCGTATCCCTGGTTCGCCTTCGTGCCGTTCAGCCAGTCATCCATGTGATCCACGATTAATTGCTGCGCCGCGCCCTGCTCCTTCGACCAGTTCCACACACCCCAACTGTAGGGGCCGGACGCGACCATAAAGCGCCCCTTTGGTCCGGCAGGCGGTAGCGAGAAGAGGCTGGCGTCCTGAATCTCCTTCTTGGACGAGAGATAGGCGCTGATTGGATTGAGGATGTAACTCCCCGCGCCGGATGCAAGGAGAAGATTGTTGCCGGAGTCGTCCCAGCCGAGGACTTCAGGCGTCATCGCGTTCTTGAACAGTTCGACGACGTAGTTAATCGCATCCTTCGTCTCTGGCGAGTTGATCGCAATCGTCTTGCCATCCGCCTCGATCCACTTGCCGCCGAAGCCATAGAGGATTGAGTTCATGTGGCTGCTCGAGTCAAATGAGCCTTGGTTGATCGCCAACCCGACGGGATGGTTCATTTTCTTGAGCGCCGTCCCAGCCTTCAGGAGATCGTCCCAGGTGTCTACCGGCTTCGTCACGCCTGCCGCATCGAAGTAATCCTTTCGGTAAATGCCCGGATACGGGATGACAAAGTCCGGCACGCCCTTCCAGACGCCGTTGACCATCGCGACGTCCTTCGCCGCAGCAATGTACCCGCCATATTTCTTCTCGAGATACGTCGCAGGGCCGGAGACATCTACCAGGTTTTCGGCAAAGAGATGAACATCCGTCGGAAATTGCAGTTGCGTGAGATCGTGGCCGCCCTTGATCGCGACATCCGCCGACGCCTTCGTGACAACGGTATTCGTCGGCACATGATCCACGGTCACCTTCAGGCCGTTCTTCGTGCCCCAGTCGGTCGCCCACTTGTCGAAGTAATCATCATACGCCGGTACGTAGTGTGCCCACATGAGGAGTTTGAGCGTGCCGCCCTTCTCGATCACCGGGCCTGCATACTTCGCATTGGGATCGCCGGTCGTGGCGACCGCGCTCCCCGCGGCCGGTGCAGTCGCCGCACTACCGCCGGCCGCCGCGCTCCCGGTGGTCGTCGTTGCCGCTGGCACTTTTGTTGCCGCAGTCGTTGCCGCCGCTGTCGTCGCTGCGGCTGCCGGGGCGGATGTCCCGGCTGCGGCTTTCGGCGTATCCGTCGCCGTACTCCCGCCGCACGCGGCGAGAATCGCCGTTACGGCAGCGGCGGCTGCGCCACCGAGAAAGCCTCGGCGAGAGAGCGCGGAACGTCCAAACCGAAGATCACGATCCCGATTAGCCATCTTTTTCCCTCCTGAACCTACGCACGCCATCCCGTTTACCTAACGGCATGGACCGTCACCTATCGCAGCCGGTCTCTTTCTCCTACTTGACCGACCCAGCCGTGATCCCCGAAATGAAATCATCGAGGAAGAAGTTGTACAAAATCGCCACCGGCAACCCGGCGATGATGCCGCCCGCCATCAATTCACCCCAATAGAAGACATCGCCGCGGATCAGGTCGGTGACGACGCCGAGTGTGACCGGCTTGTTCTCCTTCGTGGAAATGAACGTCAGCGCGTAGATGAATTCCTGCAATGAGAGCGTGAACGCAAACATCATGATCGAGAAGATGCCCGCGCGGCTGAGTGGGAGGACCACACGCCGGATCGCCTGAATGCGATTGCACCCATCAATCAGTGCGGCCTCCTCGATATCGAAGGGGATCGTCTTGAAGAACCCCATCATCAGCCACGTACAGAAAGGGATCGTAAAGGTCGGATAAATGATGATAAGCGCCCAGATACGGTCCGTCAGATGCAACCGCGCGACGACCTGGGAGAGCGGGATGAACAAGAGCGAGGGCGGCACGAGATAGGTAAGGAAGATGCCGATCGAGAGCGCGCCCGATCCCGGCAGGTTCAGGCGCGCCAGCGCATAGCCGGCCGGAACCGCGGCGAGCACGGTGATAATCACGGTGCCGAGGGCGATCACGTATGAGTTGATGAGCCAGCGACGGAACTCCGTCTTCTGGAAGAGGTATTGCAAATGCCCGAACGTTGGTTTGTCCGTGAACCAGAGCGGAAAGTGCGTGAGATTATAGAGGTCGTCGTTCGTCTTAAAGGTCGTGACGATCATGTAATAAATCGGAAAAACCGCGATGACGACGAAGAGGGCGATGCCGACGAGGAAAAGAATGCGTCGAATGACGTCGCCTGCCGATACCGGCGCTATCCGATCCGCCGCGACCTCCCGCGTGGACGAGAGAGGCGCGACTCCTTCGCGTACAGCCACCGTTAGATCTCCCTCTTACGCAACTGGCGGAGAAAGACAATCGAGAAGAGCAGCAAGACCGGAAAGAGGAAAAGTGTCACCGCCGCACCCTTCCCCAGTTGCCCGGATGCGATACCCACCTTAAAGGCATAACTGGCGAGCACCTCGGTGGAGTTTCCTGGCCCTCCTTGCGTGAGGAGGTAGACGATCGTCAGATCGGTGAAGTTAAAGACGAGATTGAAGAGCAGACCGATGAAGAGGATTGGCGCGATCATCGGTACGATGATCTTCCGGTACCGTGTAATCCAGTTTGCTCCGTCTATCTTCGCGGCATCAATGATGTCCTGCGGGATCGAGGTGAGACCGGCGAGCAGGATGACCGCCGAGAAAGGAAAATTACGCCAGACGTTCACGGTGATGATGGACGCCATCGCCGGTTTCGGCTGACCGAGCCACTGGATGCCGTACTGCGCCGTGATGAGATGCGTGTGCTTGCCGAGCCAGTTGAGGACGCTGTACTGCGGGTGAAACATCCATTTCCACGCCTGGATCGTCAGCGCGATGGGGATCGTCCACGGCAGAAGGACGAGATAGCGGACGATCTTCTTGCCGCGGAATTTCGCCAGCAGGATGAACGCCAGTACGGTGCCAAGAATCGAGTTGATGATTGCGGTCACGAACGAGTAGAAGAGCGTGTTCTTCAGTGCCGCGATGAACGTCTGATCCTTGAGAAGCCCAGTGAAGTTTTCAAGCCCGATGAATCCACGCGCGCCATTCAGATTGGTGACGGTTGCGTCCGTCAGGCTGAACTTGAGCGACAGCAGGAATGGGATCGCGACAAGAGCGATGATATAGACCATCGCGGGAGCGAGCAGGAGATATCCGAGCACCCGCGAGCGAAAGACCACGCCACGAGCGCTTACACGGCTGCGCTTCCGAGCGCCTACAGCAATTGCCACTCAATCACTCCATCTCCACTTCGATTGTGACCGCCCCGTCAATGCCTGATTTGGATTCGCCGCAGTATAGCGTACCACTCATCCATTGTCTACTAACCATGCGAATGGAATTGATGGATGCAACTAATTCCACGAGGGGAATCCTAACCCCCCGCCCCCTTCCCTAAAAGGAAGGGGGGAGCGAACCTCCGCGAGATCGGGGCATTAAGAGGAAAACCACGGCACTGCGATTGAGTCACCCCTTCCTTTTAGGGAAGGGGGCTGGGGGGTTAGGATTCCCCAGCGTTTTGCCCTTGTTGTGGTCCGGCAGTGATGATAGACTGGGAATGTCCCGCTCGCACCGACCCACACCGGCCGAGCGGAGCCAACAGCAGATAACCGGAGCGAACAGACAATGGAAATTCTTCTCTCGACGGGCAGTCTCACACCGCGTGGTATCGGCGACGCCGCGAGTATCGCCCGGCAGGCAGGGGCGGACGGCCTCGAACTGATGCTCACGAGTCGGCTTCTCGCCGCCGGGCCGGAAATCGTGTTCGAGGCGGCGAAGAAATACCAGATGCCAATCCGTTCCATCCATCCGCCAATTCGCTTCATCAACGCCCGCCAGCATGTCCACACCGATATGCGTGCCGCTGCCGCATTCGCCCGCGAGACGCCAGGTTGCCGTACACTCGTCATGCACGCGGTTGGCGGGCCGGGGCTTCATACGGAACGTGGCCGCGCCTTCTTCCAAACGATTGGCGAGGTCACCGATCTCCTCAAGAAGAGCGGCGTGCGGCTCGCGATCGAGAATCGCGGCACGGTGCAGCCGCGTCCCCGGCTGGACTTCCTCGACCGGCTGCAGAACCTCTATCGTGTCTGCGAGGAATGGGATCTCGATATCACGTTCGATACCTCGCACGCGGCATCGTTCGGACTCAACATTGTCTCCGCGCTCGATGTCGTCTATCCACATGTGGCGAATATTCATCTGAGTGACCGGCGCGACGAGCCGCCCGCGATTGCGTCGGGTGTGTTGAATTCCCTCACCCGCGAGCATCAAGTGCCGGGCACGGGTGCGCTCCCGCTCGGTTTGTTCCTGCAACGATTGAAAACCAAAGAGTATCGCCACGCCGTGACGCTCGAACTCTCTCCGATCGCCCTCGCCGCATGGCGCAGCCAATCTGCTCTCGACCGCACCCGTGCCGCCGTGTCGTTCGTGCGCGAACAGATCTCCGCGCCGCGACCCATCCCCGATGCGGCGCCGCGCGCGCGGCAGGCGCATGCGTCGATAGAAAACTACCTCTAACCACGTCGGTAGCGTAGGCTTCCGCCCCCGCCCCTCTTTCTCAGAATGCATGCTGAAGCCCACGCTACCTGTACACGAC
>JBPCPB010000147.1:0-10136 GCA_050999735.1 Thermomicrobiales bacterium
GTGGAGGCTGGCGTGCGTGCCGATATGCGCGGGCACGAGCGTCTTCAGTTTGATCGTGCCGGAGGAGCGCAGGAGCGTCGTGTAGGTGCGGACATAGAGGTCCACATCCCGCTTCCCCGCGACTTCCGTGTCGCCCGTCATGCCGGGGAGCGTGCCGCCACCCGCCCGCACATCCGCGACCGCCGGGGCCGCCGGTTCATCCGGTCGCTGCCTTCCTTGCGCCATTGTCCGCCATTCCTTTCCACGCCCAGCATACACCGGCGAGCACAGACCGAGATTATGGCATGGGAAGGGTATCATTGGCACATGAGGGAGTGATGGCAATACGTTTGCGGAGAAGGAAGCGGCATTCCGGCTCGGTGAAGATGAGCGCGCGGGCGTATGAGGATATACCAGGCATCCGCCGCACGTCGTCCGGTGCGTGTCGGTGCATTCCGGAGCCGTGCATCTTCGACATACATGGGCATAAAATAATGCCGCTGTCTCTCATCTGTCGGCGAGGGGTTTGCTCTTCGGTTGGAATTTGAAAGAGATCGCCTCCATCAGAGGCTTGTGTTGCGTGTTCTGGAAGGCCGCGACTCGCCACTCGCCGTCCGTCTGACGCACCACGGTGTAGGTTTGGAGCTTGCCGATTTTGCCGGGCTTGCCCTTATAGGTGTCGCCACGGGTGGTGACCACGGCGGTGTCGGCGCCATAGAAGCGGATCTCGGTGCTCTCCGAAGCGAGGTGCGTGCCTTTGAGGAAGCTATTGAACAGCACCTGGTGGGCGCCGCCGATGTCCTCAGGCCCCCGATAGTGCGTGCCGACGAAGGTGATGTAGGTGGCGTCGTTGGTGAAGCCCGCAGCGTAGGCCGCACCATCATTGCGGCCCCAAGCCTCGGTGAGTCGGTCAAGCAGGGCGCGGATGGCGGCTTCGTCTTCGCTGCGCTCCGCCTGCGGCGCGGTGTCAGGTTTCTTCATGGAACGATTCCTTTCCGTCGAGCGCAACGCCCGCTATACTCATTATGGATTCCTTAGCGATGAAGAATCTTCATCGCAAAGAATCTTGATGATTGAGATACTATGAGGTGATGCCGTCCATGTCAAGTGATGAGTCGCAACGCGCCGCGTTGCTCGAGGCGTTGATGCTGGAATCGCGGAAAATGAGCGCGTACGGTGTCCTCCTTAGCCATACGGTTGCGGAGCGGGTCGGCATCCACCCAACAGACCTCGAGTGCGCGGACATGCTCAATTGGACAGGCCCGATCACCGCCGGAAAAATCGCCGGGCTGACCGGCCTGACAACCGGCGCGGTGACGGCGCTCATCAATCGGCTCGAACGGGCAGGCTTCGTGCGGCGTGCGCGGGACCCGGACGACAAGCGGCGCGTGATCGTCCACCCCATCGCAGAGCGTCAGGCTGCGGTCGCGCCGTTCTTCGCGCCACTCGTGCGCGCGATGATGGCGGTGCTCGCGCACTACGATGACCGGGAGTTGGCGCTGATCCTGGACTTCGCACGGCAGACCACCGCTGTCTCGGCTGAAGAGATTGCGAAACTGCGCGCCCGGAACCCTGCTGAGAAAGAGACCGCGACGCAATGAGGCGTTCGGCATTCCGGCGACGCAGTATGTGAACGGCATGTGGCGTTCAGATGTCAGGCGGGGAGGTGCGAGGGATTTTACATTTCCATCGCCGCATTCAAAGGTTCATGGCGTAGCATCGTTGATGACGGTGTAGTCTCTGGTTGCGGCGATCTGTGCCGCTCACGGACTTGGGAGGCGAACGATGCGGCAAACAATCGTCGTTCCATCCGGCGCCTCGTCGCTCGATGCGCCGACGGCGGTGGATCGCGCGGGCCGGTGGCTCTGGTTCGCGTTGCTCTTCATGCTGATCTCCGTCGGCATCGGCCTGAACTGGGATCGCGCGTGGCACGCCCAGAATAAATTCGAGACGTTCTACTCGCCGCCGCACGTCTTCATTTACCTTTCGACGACCATCACGATCCTGCTCGTCGCGGGGATCACCTTTTCGGCGCATCTGCGGCCATGGTTCGGGACGGCGTTTCGGATGCGGCTCTTCACCTTCCCGGTGCCGGGCGCGCTGGTAATTACCGCCGGGGGGCTGGCAACGCTTGGCTTCGCGGGTCTGGCGCTCGACAACTACTGGCACACGCATTTCGGCCTCGACGAGACGAACTGGTCCACACCGCACGCGATGCTCGGCTGGTCGTGGTTCGTCGCGATGCTCGGCTTCATCTCCTGCCGTCTCGCGCTCCGCCCCTACCGACCGCTGCGCTGGTTCACGGCGGTCGCGCTCGGCTGGCTGATCCTCTCCTTCTCCGCGACGCCCTTTCTCGGCCCGTTCCAGAACAACACGACCCCGGCGAAAGTCGAGGCGCAGACGCGCGCGATCGCGACCTTCCCCGTGCTCGCCAACAACGTCGGCATTCAGCATGTCCAGCGAATTTTCCACGCCGCCAACCTGACACGCACGAACCCGGCCTTTCTGCTGCTCGGCGCGCTTTGGATCGGCGTCGCGCTCGCCCTCGTGCGTCGGTTGGACGGGCGGGCATGGGTCTTCCTCATGACAGTTGGTATTTTCTCCTTCCTCCAACTGATGGGCAATCATGCGGCTGCCGTGCGCCTTAGCCAATGGCTGCCGATCTCGCACGACGCGGCAACATGGCTCCCGCCGCCGATCTTCCCCGCCGCGGTCGCTCTGGTCGTCGCGCTCCGTTTCGGCATGCGGGAGCGGTGGGCGTGGGCAGTGGCGAGCACGGTCTTTGCAATCCTTACCTACCTGACGTGGGGCACGGGGCATCCCTTGACACTTCTCTTCGTGCCGGTCGCCGTGCCGGTGACGATGGTGGGTGCATGGCTCGGCAACCGGATCGCTCGGATGCTCGAAAACCCGGTCGCGCCGGATGTGCGCCTGATCGTGCCACTCCTCGGCGCCACCTCGCCGATTTTGCTCGGGCTGGTGGACCTCTATCTGCGCAAGACGATTGCGTGAGAACCTAACCCCCGCCCCTTCCCTAAAAGGAAGGGGAGTGAGCCTTTAGCATATCAGGGCGCTATGCATAACGCCTCGATATTACGAAGAGTCACCCCTTCCTTTTAGGGAAGGGGCGGTGGGTTAGGCCGTCTGGCGCACTCCGTCGTGACCCGGTACGATAGCGTCCTGTGTATCGTCCGGTGTGTTACGTGAAAGGATTGCCGCCGATGGTCACTGTTACTGAACTACGCGAGAGTGCGGAGGAGATCGCGCCCGGCGTGGTCGCGGATCGCCGCTACCTGCACCAGCATCCCGAACTTGGCTTTCAGGAGGAGAATACCGCCCGCTTCGTCATCGAGCGGCTGCGCGCCCTGAACCTCGATGACCTCCAGACAGGCATCGCGAAGACGGGTGTCGTCGGTATCCTGCACGGCGGGAAGGGGCCGGGCAAATGTGTGCTGCTGCGCGCCGACATGGATGCGCTGCCGATCACGGAACTGAACGACGTGCCGTACAAGAGCGAGAATCCCGGTTCGATGCATGCGTGCGGGCACGACGCGCACACGGCGATGTTGCTCGGCGCGGCGCGAGTGCTGGCCGAGCAGCGAGGCGAGTTTGCCGGGACGATTAAGTTTCTCTTCCAACCCTCGGAGGAACAAGGCCAAGGGGGCGCGAAGCCGATGATCGCGGCGGGGGTGCTGGAGAATCCGCATGTGGACGCCGCCTTCGGTATCCATGTCGGCTCGAATATCCCGGTTGGCAAGGTCGCGGTGCTGGCGGGGCCGGTCAACGCGGCGGCGGATACGGCGACGGTGACGATCCGCGGCCTCGGCGGGCACGCGGCGCGACCGCAGATGGCGATTGACCCAATCGTGATCGGCGCGCATTGCATTATCGCCCTGCAATCGCTCGTCAGCCGCGAAGTGAATCCGCTCTCGCCCGCCGTCATCACCGTCGGCACGCTGCATGCGGGCACGGTGAGCAATGTCATCCCGGAGGATGCGCATTTCGAGGCGACGATCCGCACCTTCGATGAGCAGACGCGCCAACTACTTGCCGAGCGGATTCCGGCGGTCGTGCGCGGTATCTGCGAGACCTTTCGCGCCACGGCGGATGTCGAATACCAACTTGGCTACCCGCCGCTCGTTAACAACGCGGAAATGGCCGCGCTCGTCAAAGAGGTCGCGCTGGATGTCGTCGGGCCGGAGCGCGTGATGGACTCCGAGCCGGGCATGGGCGCGGAGGACATGTCTTACTTCATCAACGCCGCGCCAGGCGCCTTCTATCGCCTCGGTGTCCGCAACGAAGCGACGGGCAAAACCTACGGCCATCATCACCCCCGCTTCGACATTGACGAAGACGCCCTCTCGACCGGCGTTGCCATGCACGCGGCGGTCGCGCTCCGATTCCTGAATAGGTAAATGCATGCGATGACAGTGTGGATCGGAATCGTACAGAAGGAGCCGAATTATGCGTGTGATAAAAACAATGGATGTTCCGTCCCAGCCAATGGGGGAGTATGGCGTGCCGGGTGTCGTGCTGCGGGAAATTTTCACGGCGGCGACGGGCGCGCCGACCTTCGCACTCCGTCATTTTGAGGTCGCCGTCGGTTGCGCCGCGCATTCCCACTTCCACCCATGGGAGCACGAAGTCTATATCCTCGAAGGCGAGGGCGAGATCGTCGGGGAAGATGGCGCGACGCCGTTCCGCGCCGGGGATTCGTGCTACACCGCGCCGAACGAGTTGCACCAGTTCCGCAATACCGGCACGACGCCCCTCCGCTTTCTCTGCGCTATCCCGAACCAGCCCTCCGCCGCTGACAGTGAGACGCCGATCCGCGAGGGCGAACCGGTCGCCGTTGCATCCGGCACGCGCTGCGGTTAATGCCCAAGCTACGTAAGTGGGTAGATGAATTTGGACGGTGGGCGCGGGCTTTAGCCTGCGTCAGTCGCGGCAGGCTGGAGTCCGCCACCAGAATCCGACCGCATTGGTATTACGACCAGATATCGAGGTCGAGATGGGCACGCACATAGGCGAAGGCTGCCTCAACTTGCTCAAGCGTCAGGCTCGGATACTCCCGTTGCGCGTCGCGATGACCTTCCGGTGTATCGCCGAACGAGATGACGAACGGAAGGGGAATCCGCTTCCCTGCAACAATCAATGCGCCGCCGAGGATGCAGGGATCGCGGCTCACGATGCAGTCCGCAGTCTCTTGATTGTGGGCAATCGCCTGTTCCATATCGGCGCTCCTCTCATAATCCTATTGTCGGAGGTTTGCACGTATTGTCAACGGTAACGTTCTTGTGAACCTCCTCTTGACGCCGGGGCGTCCGCTCCCGCATTCTTTCGCCACAAACGAATTCCACAACGTCGTGGTAAAGGGGGCGGTTCGATGAGCATCACGAGTGCGGGCGGGACGCGATGGGCGGACGAGGCGAACGACAAACTCGCGGCATTCCTCGCCGATCTGCCGGAGGAGCAGCGCGTGACGCGGGAGGACGCGGTGCGGCGTGCGGCGGAAGCGTTCGCGCGCGGGCAATCCCGCTACCAACTTGCCGATATGGTCAGTCTGGAAGCGATGTGCGTCGGCTGGATTCGTACGACGCCGATAGCGGAGCGCGTCAACCTCCCCGCCTTCTTTGCGAAGCACGACCTTGACTTCGCCCCCTTCGAGGAATACACCGCCTCACGGTAAGGGAGGGATGCGAGCGCAGAGGACGCAGAGGACACAGAGAACACAGAGAGGAATAAAGAAGAACAGAGGAGAACAATCAATCATTTTTCTCTGTGCCCTCTGCGTCCTCTGCGTCCTCTGCGCTTCCGTTTTGTATTGGGGGTTGGGATGGCGATGGTTGAGGATGTGCAGCGGGTGCGAGGGGCGCGGCGTTTGCGTGGGACGATTCGCGTGCCGGGAGATAAAAGCATCAGCCACCGCGCGCTCTTGTTCAATGCGCTCGCGACGGGGACGGCGCATGTGCGGGGCTTCCTCGATGGCGCGGATTGCCGGACGACCCTCGCTGCCCTGTGTGCGATGGGTGTGCAGATCGAGGAGAGCGGTGGGACGCTGACGGTGCAGGGCGCGGGCATCCACGGCCTCACCGAACCGGCAGACATCCTCGACTGCGGCAATAGTGGCACAACGACGCGTTTGCTGCTCGGCATCCTCGCCGGCCAGCCCTTCTTCACCGCGCTGACCGGCGACGGCTCGCTCCGCCGCCGCCCGATGGCGCGCGTCACCGATCCCTTGCGGCATATGGGCGCGCGGATTGACGGACGCGCGGATGGCACATTGCTCCCGCTCGGCGTCCGGGGTGGGAATCTCCACGGGATCGCGTACGCCTTGCCCATCGCCTCCGCGCAGGTGAAATCGTCGCTGCTGCTCGCCGCGCTGTTCGCCGACGGCCCGACGACGCTCGCCGGCCGCACCGATTCCCGCGATCACACGGAGCGGATGCTGCGCGCAATGGGTGCGGACCTCGTTGAAGCGGACGGCGTGCTGACGCTGACGCCCGGTGCTCCGCTCACCGCGCGCGATGTAGACGTACCCGGCGATATTTCTTCCGCCGCCTTCTGGCTCGTCGCGGGGGCGGCGCACCCGGACGCGGAACTGACAATTGAGCATGTCGGCGTCAACCCGACGCGTACCGGCATTCTCGATATGCTCGCGCTGATGGGCGCGGAGATTGACGTGCGGAACGCGCGCGAGGTTTCCGGCGAACCCGTTGCCGACCTGACGGTGCGCTCCTCGCGGCTCCGGGGTGCGGCGATCGGTGGATCACTCATTCCGCGCGGGATTGACGAACTCGTCGTGCTGGCCGTTGCGGCGGCGATGGCGGCGGGGCGGACGGTTGTGCGCGATGCCGCCGAACTGCGCGTCAAGGAGTCTGATCGCGTCGCGACGGTCGTGGAGGGCTTGCGCCGCTTCGGCGCGCGGGCGGAAGCAGCGGACGACGGCTTCGTCATCGAGGGGCCGAACGTCCTACTCGCCGAAGCGCAGGAGAGCCACGACGACCACCGTCTCGCGATGGCCTGGGCCGTCGCCGCCCTGATCGCCCACGACCGCGAGGAAACCGCCATCCACGGCGCCAGCGCCGCCGACGTCTCCTACCCCACCTTCTGGCAAACCGTCGCCCAGATCGCCGAACAATGAAATGAATGATGCGTACTGGGATGCCGTCGTTGATCGCTTGCGAGGTATTCGAGGAATCGAACGGGAACCGGGACTGACCGACAAGGAAGTGGATGCTATTGAACGCCGGTGTTCATTTCAGTTCCCACCCGATTTACTGATGTTTCTCCAACGTATCTATCCGCTTGGCAGACCGATTCCTGATAACCCGCACGTTATCATGGCCGGAGGATCATTTCCCGATTGGCGCAATGCACCTGGGAACTATCTGGAACAGCGCTTTGAAGCAGTATTGAATGGTATTTTCTTCGACATCGAACATGGATTCTGGAATTCCGCATGGGGCGCGAAACCCGCGGATGTGGCGGACGCATGCGATATTGCGCGCCGAGAACTCGCGAAGGCTCCTGCTTTGATTCCCCTTTTTGCGCACCGGTTCATGCCGAACGAACCACTGCTCGCTGGAAATCCCGTCTTCTCGTTTCACCAAACGGACATCATTTACTACGGGTTTGATCTCGCGGATTACTTTACAAGGGAGTTTGGTGCTCCACGTCCGTCGTGGGCGTCCGCATCTCCCCGCGTAATTCGCGTCTGGACAGATTCGCTTGATTGGCGGAACGACGAATTCTGGCCAGCGCGCTCGTAGACGTGTCAGTAATGTTCCCGGAAGGGTGTAGGAAGCGTCTGTCGTCACAGCGGGCGCTGCCATTGGCGCGTAGGGGCGCGGGTGACCTTTGGGCAGTATGAATCGCCCTCTCACGGTGGCAGAATAGTGACCGGGAAGGTGCGAATGATCCGGGGAGGGCGATTCGAGCATCGCCCGTACGAAGCCGATCCTTATCGAGGCATCACGGCAAGCCTATCGTGAAAGAGTATCACTACTCGCTACTCGGTATTCACTGCTATACTGCCGCATCGCACGCGACCGGCTGAGAAATAATTGGGGAGGAAACCGTATGGCGCCGATGACTGTGACTGCGGATCGTATCTGGGCCGCCGATGGCGGGGGCATGCATCACAACGCCTTCGTGCAATATGAGGGTGACACGATCACGACGATCGGCAACCAGGCGGATTTACCGACGGGTGGTGCGAACGGCGATATGATTGCCCTCGGCGATGTGACGCTGATGCCCGGTCTCATCAACTGCCATTGCCATCTCACGCTCTCGTCGGGCCCGAATCTGCTCGCGGATTACTTCGGCATGTCGGACGAACTCTTCATGGCACTCGCGATCAAGCACGCGAAGGAGGCGCTCGCGGCGGGCGTCACGACACTGCGGGATTGCGGCACGAAGAACAATATCGTCTTCGCCGTCCGCACGGCGCAGGAGATGGGGCTGATTGAGTCGCCACGCATCTGGGCCTCCGGCGCCTGCCTGACGAGCACGGGCGGCCATTGCTACTTTTTCGGCGTCGAGGTGGATGGCGAAACGGAGATCAAGCAGGCCGTCCGCGCTCAGGTGAAAGCGGGCGCGGACTTCATCAAGGTGATGGCGACGGGCGGTGGTATCACTCCCGGCACGAACCCGCGCCGCGAGCAGTTCTCGCCGGAGGAGATGGTCACGCTCGTCAACGACGCGCACCGGCTCAACAAGCGCGTCTCCGCCCATTGTCACGGCACGCCGGGCGTCCGCAACGCGACACTGGCGCATGTGGACACGATCGAGCACTGCTCGTTCATGGTCGAGGAAGCGCCGGGCATCAAGTACGAGCCGGAGATCGTCGCGCAGATCGCGGAGCGCGGCATCTACGTCGTGCCGACGACGAGCGTCGGTTACCGAATGCTCGAACGGGTGCTCCGGGGCGACATCCCGCGCACGCCGCAGTACGAGGGGTTCATCGCCAATCAGCAGACACGCATGGAGAACATCGGCCGCCTCGTCACGCAGGGTGTCCGCATCGCCTCCGGCTCCGATGCGGGCGTCGGCGGCACCTACTTCGATGACTTCGCCCTCGATCTCGAACTGCTCGTCACGACCGCTGCCGGGTTCACCCCCGAAGCAGCACTCTACACCGCGACCGCGACCGCGGCGGACGCATTGGGCCGCGATGACCTCGGCGTCCTTGCCCCCGGCAAAAAGGCGGACATGATCGCCGTCCGGGGCAACCCGCTCGAAGACATCCACGCCCTGCGCAAGATCGCGATGGTGATGCAGGGCGGCAAGAAGTACGTGGGGTAAGTTCGGGGTTCGGAGTTCGATGAGGGGAGCACGATCCGCACTTCGAACTTCGAACTACTCCCGCTCCGTCAGCCCACTCACTTCCGCGACCTCTTCCGGCGTCAATTCCCATGCGGCGGCTTTCGCATTGGCTTCGACCTGCTCCGGCTTGGTGACGCCGGCGATGACGCTGGCGACTTCCGGGTGCGAGGCGAGCCAGGCGATGGCGAGTTCGCCAACGGTGTGGCCGCGCGCTTCCGCCCACTGCTGTGCGCGGCGGGCAATCGCAAAGTTGCGGTGCGTGCCATGCTGGTTACCGAAGCGGTCGTTGCCGTGCGCGCGGGTGCCGGGCGGCGGTTCCTTGCCTTCCTCATATTTGCCGGTAAGGACGCCCCCGGCGAGCGGGCTGTACGGGATGATGCCAACGCCGAACTCGTGGCAAGCGGGCAGCAGTCCCTTTTCAATCGAGCGGTCCACGAGGCTGTAGCGCGGCTGAACCGAGACGAACGCGGCGAGGTTGTGCCGGTCGCTCGTCCAAAGAGACCAGACGAGTTGCCACGCCGTGAAGTTCGAGCAGCCGATGTAGCGCACTTTGCCGTCCCGCACGAGATCGTCGAGGGCGCGCATCGTCTCCTCAATCGGCGTCTCGGCGTCCCACGCGTGGACTTGCAGCAGGTCCATGTACTCCGTGTCGAGCCGCCGCAGGCAGGCATGGACGCCATCCATGAGATGCGCGCGGGAAAGACCCTTGTCGTTCGGCCCGTCGCCCATCTTCATCGCCACTTTGGAACCGATAATTGCGCGCTCGCGACGATCCGCCAGCGCCTTGCCGACGAACTCCTCCGAGACACCGTTGTTGTAGGCGTCGG